>JAUVSX010000477.1 GCA_030596915.1 Chloroflexota bacterium
ACTCCCTTCCACTGCGCTTCTGCCATCTCCGCGCCACTGCGTTGTACTTGCCATTGGACCTGCGCATCGTTGCGCTCATTGCCCCCGGCGGTATAATGTAAGGATGCGATGGACGGTGCGTAGCTAGTGTTGAGGGGTCTGTTCGGCAAGGTCATCGGTGACGCGGACCAGCGCGAGATCTCGCGGCTGCAGAAGGTTGTTGAGCGCATCAATGCGCTAGAGTCGGATTTCGAACTGCTGAGCGACGCCGACTTGCGCGCCAAGACGAGTGAGTTTCGCCAGCGACTAGCCGCGGGTGAGACGCTTGATGACATCGTGGTTCAGGCGTTCGCTGCCGTGCGCGAGGCCGGCAAGCGCACGATCGGTATGCGGCACTACGACGTGCAGTTGATCGGTGGCGTCATCCTTCACCAGGGTACGATCGCCGAGATGAAGACTGGCGAGGGCAAGACGCTCGTCGCTACGCTGCCCCTGTACTTGAACGCACTGGCCGGGGCGGGCACCCACCTCATCACACCCAACGATTACCTCTCGAAGGTGGGCCTCCAATGGATGGGGCCGATCTATCACGCGTTGGGGTTGACCGTGGGCGTGATTCAGTCTGCGGCTGCTGACCCCAACCGGGGGTCCTTCCTCTTTGACCCCGACTATCCATCTGCGGACGATCGCTTCCTAAACCTGCGGCCTGTCTCACGGCGCGAGGCCTACGGCGCTGACATCACCTACGGCACGAACAACGAGTTCGGGTTCGACTACCTGCGCGACAACATGGCGCGAGACCTGAGTCTTTGTGTCCAGCGGGAACTAAGCTACGCCATCATCGATGAGGTCGACAACATCCTGATCGATGAAGCACGCACGCCGCTGATTATCTCGGGCCCGGCTGAGGAATCCTCGGACCTGTACAGCCGGTTTGCGGAGATCGTCCGTCACCTGCGGCCAAGCAGTTCTGAGAGCGTCGAGCTCGAACAGCCGGACGGGGACTACGTGCTAGAGGAGCGCACGAGAATTGTGACGCTGACCGAGGGGGGCGTCGTTCGTGTCGAGGGAATGCTGCCCGAGGTCGGCGATGGCGAAAGTATCTACGATGCGGGCCACGCCCATATGCTGGCCTACCTCGACAACGCGCTGCGTGCCCACGTGACCTTCCACCGCGACAAGGAGTACATCGTCCGGGATGGCGAGGTGGTCATCGTTGACGAGTTCACCGGCCGCCTGATGTACGGGCGGCGATTCTCGGAAGGGTTGCACCAGGCGATCGAGGGCAAGGAGGGCGTCGAGGTCCGACGTGAGAGCCTCACCTATGCGACCATCACCTTCCAGAACTACTTCCGGATGTACGGAAAGCTAGCCGGTATGACCGGTACGGCGAAGACCGAAGAGGAGGAGTTCCGGAGAATCTACGACCTGGGTGTCGTCGTGCTTCCCACGAACGTCGAGTATCGTGCCACTTATGGCGACCTCGTCACACACCAGAGGCGCACAGAGGAGATCGACGAGGCTACGTTCGCTGGCGTTCTGGAAGGTCGGTCTGATGTGGCCGTCACGACCTACGAGCCGTCCGACGGCGATGGGCGGCGGTACTTCAAGCGCCTGGATCTGCAGGATGCGATCTACCCCACTCTGGACGCCAAGTGGCGCGCAGTGGTCGGCGAGCTTGCGGCTCTTTCTGAGGCTGGTCGCCCAGTGCTTGTGGGCACAATCGCCATCGAGACGTCTGAGCGGCTGTCGCGGATGCTGCGCCGCAAGGGTGTTCCTCATCAGGTCCTCAACGCTAAGTACCACGAGAAGGAGGCTGTGATCATCGCCCAGGCCGGCCGCTCCGGCGCCGTCACGATCGCGACGAATATGGCCGGTCGAGGCGTCGATATCAAGCTGGGAGGGGATCCTGAGGCAGTCGCGCGCGAAAGGCTGCGCCGGGAAGGCCTGGACCTGACGGAGATCCCCCAGTCGGATTGGAGCCACGCCGTCGAGCTTCTTCGCGAGGGGAAGCCCGTCGCCGGGGCGTATCCCGATCGATGGGCAGGCGAGCTGGCCGAGGCGGTGTCTGACTGCGCCGTCGATCACGAGCGAGTTGTGGCCCTCGGCGGCCTGCACGTTCTGGGCACTGAGCGGCACGAAGCCCGCCGTATCGACAATCAGTTGCGAGGCCGGTGTGCGCGCCAGGGCGACCCAGGGTCCTCACGCTTCTACATCTCTCTCGCAGACGAACTCATGCGCCGCTTCGGCGGCGATCGAATCCAGGGCCTGATGAGCCGGCTCGGCGTTGAGGACGATGTCCCGATCGAGCACGCATGGCTCGACAAGTCGATCGAGTCTGCCCAAGTGCGGGTGGAGGGTTACAATTTCGACATCCGCAAGCACGTGCTCGAGTACGACAGCGTCGTCAACAAGCAACGTGAGGTCATCTACGCCCAACGACGGGAGGTGCTGGGCGCGGCGGACTTAAGCGGCCAGGTGCTCCGAATGGTCGGGGAGGAGATCGGAGGTGTCGTGGCCGCTCACACACAGGAACCCGATCCGGACGAATGGGACCTGCGGGGGCTCCATAGCGAACTCCGACGTTTTCTGCCGCTGCGCGCCGACTTCGACTACGATCAGTGGGCCGACCTCACGCGAGATGAAGTCATTGCGCAGCTCTGCGAGAGATCTGAGCGCGCCTACGAGGATGTTAACCGGGCCGTCGGTCACCAGGTGTACCGTCAGGTGGTCCAGGAGGGCGTCACGCTCGGGAGCCTGGCCCGGAGCACCGACCCCGCGCGGCGGCTCGTCTACCAGAACCTCACCGAGAGCCTGGATGGTGAGCTGGGCGAGGACACGGTGACCTTGCCACTGCACCAGCTCCCCGACGCACTGAAAGTGGATGTCGAGCGAGCCTTCGTCGATGCCTACCGGCTCCATCGTGACCGGAGCTTGATGCTCCAAGCGGTGGATGGCCTGTGGGTGCGCCATCTCACGGATCTCGAGGCCCTCCGGGAAGGCATCGGGCTGCGGGCGTACGGGCAGCAGAACCCGCTGGTGGCCTATCGCAAGGAAGCGTTCGATATGTACGAGGCGCTGCTTGCGGAGATACAG
>JAUVSX010000269.1 GCA_030596915.1 Chloroflexota bacterium
GAAGGTTCTGGGGCACGAGTTGACCCACCGGGTGCAATATGCCCACGACACGGGGACAGGAGTGGCGATACAGACGAAGTTCCTGAAAGAGGGGACGGCGCGCGCGAGCGAGGACAATTGGTTCACCAACATCGACCACTGGGCCGGCGCCCTGGCTGTTGGCTCGTCATTCAACAGTCAGGTGAACGAATACCTCGCGGCCCCCAATAACGACATCACCAGCGTTGACAGGCGCTACAACTCATGTCTGTGGTGGAAGTACGCCTCGGAGCAGTACGGGACAATCGTCACTGAGCCGGAGCGGGGCGTGGATTTCTTCCTGGAAGTCTACAATCAGAATACGGCAGGTCACAAGGGCGTTGCGGCTGTGAATCGGGCCCTCAGTGCAATTGGGGCCGGTACTGACTTCGACAGGTCCTTCCAGCGCTTCGCTGTGGCCAACTGGGCGAAGGATCTGTCCGGCGTACCCGATGGCTCGTACAACTTCATCGACGAGGACGAGGCGGGCAATCCCGGTCCCTATGGCCCGCTCGACCCACACGACGGCGGCACAGTACAACTGGGCACGAGCGCGCAATGGAATAACCAGCTCGTGCGTCGGTACGGGATCAGCTACTACTCGGCCAAGGTTCACCCGACCAACTGCCCCGTCGTTACGGCGTCGTTCCACCGGGATAGCGGCGGCCCCACATTCTACCACGTCGTCACCCAGGAAGGCGACATATTCCGCACGCACGTGCAGGGCAGCGGTGATGACTGGACCCAGGCGTTCTTGAATGATGGTATCACGCAGACCCTGGCTATTGTGGGGAGCCTGGAGAACTCGTCGGTAGTGGACGTCAGCCTGGCGTGCGCCGACCCCGTTATCGACATCCAGTCACCCAACCACATCGCGGTGGCGCACGTCCAGCCGGCCAGCAAGTTCCTGGCTCAGGTGCTGGTCACCGACGGCTCGCCCACTGGCCCTGTCGTCGCCGGCCTCACGAACGACGACTTCAGCGCTGAAGTGGACGGGTTGGATGCGTCGATTGCCGCGGGCGGCTTCATCCAGGAGCAATACTGGTTGGTCATCGAGGCGCCATCACTGGCCGACGGCACCTATGACCTGGAGATTCTGTTGGAGGAGCCTGGCACAAGCTCAGTGATCGCTTCGGATGTCAGTACCCCAAGCGTCGTGTACGATCCAGACAACACAGATCAAGTGCTGGTGATCGACCGCTCGGGCTCCATGGGTTGGCCAAGCGGGGAGCAGATGGCCGCGGCCCAAGACGCTGCAGATCTGTACATCGACATCACCCGCGATGGCGACGGGCTGGCCGTGGTTGCCTACAACCAGGGTGTGAGTCCCTCACCATTTGACATGCGAACGGTGACTGGCACCGTGCGCGACGACGCCAAGGCGTTCGTCGGCGGCCTTTCGGGTAGCGGGTCGACCAGCATCGGTGACGGCATGAAGGAGGCGGTCGGCCAGCGCTTGGGGAGTCCCACCGGCAACCCCCGCTGCACGTTTGTGCTGCTATCGGACGGCATGGAGAACTCCCCGGCCTACTGGACGGACGTGATGACGGACGTGGTGGATACCGGCTGCCCGGTGATGGCCATCGCCTTTGGCCCCGCGTCGGATGAGACGCTGATGCAGGAGATTGCCACAGCCACCGGCGGGCCGTCCTTCTACAACGATGTGTTCGTCAGTTCGCCACCAGCGATTGCAGGGGCCGCGACGCCTGTGAATATGGACCTGCTGCTGGGCGGAACCTACGAGTACGCCCAAGGCCGGGCCGAGGGTCGCCAGCGGTTGCTGGCAGAGATGGGCGAGGTGTTCCCTGGAGTGGTACTCAGTAGTACAGTCATGGTCGACGAGACGGTGACAGAGGTCGTATTCGCCCTTGATTGGCCCAGCTCGTACGACAGCATCCTGGAGATGAGGCTGCGCACGCCAAGTGGCAAGGTCATCGACCCAGATTCGGAAGACTACACGTTTGAGGACTATCACAGCAACCACGTCGGGTGGCGTATTCCCGAGTTCCCGGGCGACGAGTATGGTCGGTGGGAAGTGCTGATCGAACTGATTGAGGCCGCGGAGAAATCGGTGCCCTACCAGTTGCTGGTAAGCAGTCACACCAATCTCACGTTGGAGTTGCTGCTGCCGGACCGGCTCGGAACGCGCTACACCACGGGCGACCGCGTGCCGATATATGCCTTCCTCTCGGCGAACGTGCCGATCCCTGATGCGCAGGTCGAAGCCTGGGTCACGCCCGGGTGCGGGGGGAGCCATGAGACACTCGTGCCGCTGTATGACGATGGCCGGCACGACGACGGCTCCGCGGGAGACGGCATCTACGCTGGTCTGTATACGCGGGTCAACCGGGCAGAGATCGTGGAGCCCCAGGGCGAGGATACGCAGCCGGAGCCGCGGGACGAGTGCGGGTACACTGTGCGCGCGCTCGCCACACACGAGAAGTTCCAGCGAGAGGCGCTGGGGGCGTTCTCGGTTCTCGAGGGCAAGGACAAGAATGAGAACGGATTGCCCGACATATGGGAGGGGGTGCACCGCATCAAGGAGGCCGAGGGCGACCCCGATTCTGGCGGGCTGGACAACCTGGGCGAGTACGAGGCTGGCACCGACCCCAACGACCCCGACACCGATGACGGAGGCGAGAATGACGGCTCTGAGGTGGCCGGCGGGCGCGATCCCCTCGACCCCGACGACGATGGAATCGAGAGGCCTGACTTCTTCCTTGCCGAGCCCTGGTACGAGGGGATCGTCCGACTCACGTACGATTTCAGGCCCACGTACAGCTCCATGTGGCTCCGCCGGTCGACGAGCCTTGCTGGTCCTTGGGGCCCGCTGGAACCTGACCTGCCACCGTCTGGTGTCTATTCTGACACGACCGCCGAGACCGGCCAGACGTACTACTACCGCCTGGGGGCTGCGGTCTTGCTGCAGGCGGCTGACCCGTTGCGCTTGGGAGCGGTGATGGCCGCCGACTATGAGAGCGCGGTTCTGACGAGCGAGGCGGTGGTACCCGCTGCCGATCCCGTGCCGCCGGAGGCGATTGTCATCATCGACGGCGGCGCGTCGTCGACCTCGGACTTGACCGTGACCCTCTCCTTCGATCCCTACGATGACGAGGGAGGCGACGGGACCGCCAGCTTCGACGACATCGCTGAGATGATCATTAGCAACGATCCGTCCTTTGGCGATGCCACATGGCAGGGGTTTGCTCAGGACGTGCCCTGGCGACTCGATGCAGAGGCAGGAGCCATCGCTCGCGTCTACGTGCGCTTTCGTGACCAGGCAGACAACGAGTCGATCGGCCCGAAGGTGGGTATGATCCTCTACAGACCACCCATCTACTATTTGCCGTTGGTGCTCCGGGCGAGCCCATAGGCTGGGCGGCAGAGCGCCAGCGTCCACGTGCTCTCCCGGGCTGCCTGTGACCAGAGTCGGGCTGAGACTTGGTCCGGTGCGTGGGCGTCGAGCAACGGCCGGTCTGACTCCGCGTGCTGGGCCAGTGCCGCTCGTGGGGAATGAATGCCGGTCAGCGATGGTGGGTGGCCACGCGTGGCCTGTCTGCGCCTCGCGGCGCTGAGCCACTGGCCCGAGCAGCAACTCCCTCCGGGGCAGGTGGTTGAGTGCGCGGTGGACGGGCGGCCCGACGAAACTGGGCCGGCGTTCCAGTCCAGGCTCCTACTGCCGCTTCACGGCGGCTGGTCTCCGGTGCAGGCACAGGATGGGCTCGCGCTCTCTCGCGTGATCCCGTCAACAACTGGCGGCGATCCACACGCGCACGACCGGCAAACCGTTGACTTTCCAGCGTCCGGTGTGATAGAATGGCGGCGTAGATCCACGGTGTAGCGTCGCAACCTTCGAACAGACCAGCCACAGGAGCAGTACGCTGAGGAGGGTACAGAATAGACAACAGCCGACCACTGCCGGAAACCCTACCGGCACGGGGCCGGCTGTTCCGCTGTTGGGCGCTGTCCGGGTGAGGCCGGTTGCGGGCAGGCCACGGGCGCGCTTGAGGGACACGGCAGCCTTGTTCGGGAGAGAGGTCGCCCAGTGAGACGGTTCTTCACCTTGCTTTTCGTGGTGTGGCCTCTAGTTGCGGCCGCCCTTTTTCTTGTGGAGTGTGGCGCACTGCCGAACCCTTTTGCGTGGTCGAGGCAGCCTCCTGTCCGAGTGGCGGCGGACGGAAGCGGCGACTACGTCACCCTGGAGAAGGCAGTACGGAGCGCTCCGGATGGAGCCGCCATTCTGCTCGGGCCTGGCGTGCACCGCGTGGCGATACCGCTCACGATTCAGAAGTCCGTTCGCCTGGTGGGAGCGGGAGCTGAGGATACCGAAGTCGTCGGCGACGTTCCTGGCTTCGTCGTTCGATTCAGCGGCAAAGGTCCATTTGTCGTCGAGGACATCACTTTCCGGTACGAGGGGCAAGAGCCCGCGGACGTGGTGGTGGTGGTGCGAGGCGAGATAACGTTTGACCGCTGCCGCTTCACCGGAGCGGCTGGCACGGGGAAGGTCGCCCAAGGAGGAGCCGGCCTGCGACTCAAGGGAGGCGCGCAATCCGAAGTCCGGCAGTGCGCGGCTGTAGCGAATGCTGCCACGGGTATCCTGATTGAGCAGACCTCTTCGTGGCTCGAGGCAAACACGTGCAGCGACAATGGCTTCTCGGGAATCGCCTACTATGGCTTGTCCCGCGGCATGGCCCGCGGGAACGATTGTTCCAGAAACGGCCGTGAAGGCATCCTCGTGAGTGGGATGGCTGGTCCCATCCTTGAGCAGAACGCGTGCACGGGAAACGAGGAGGCGGGCGTCGCCTACTGGGACACTGGCAGTGGGGTGGCCCGCGAGAACGAGTTCTCGGGGAATGGCCGCTTCGGCGTGTACGTCGATGACCAGGCTCAGCCCACTCTGACGAAGAACCTCTGCGCGGAGAACGGGGAGGCCGGCATCATCTTCGCGGGAGGGTCGGCCGGCGTGGCCCGCGAGAACGAATGCCGGCGGAACGGGAGTGGCGGGATCTTCGTCGATGAGCACGCTCAGCCGACGCTGAAACTCAACGTCTGCACAGACAATGAGTGGGCAGGGATTGCCTACTGGGGTAGCGCTGGCGGCGTGGCCCGTAGGAACGAGTGCTCGTGGAATGGGTTCGTGGGCATCAACGTCTCAGAGCAGGCGCGGCCGGAGCTGGACAGGAATGTCTGCACAGAGAAC
>JAUVSX010000521.1 GCA_030596915.1 Chloroflexota bacterium
CCACGATTGCCACCACGGCGGGCTCTGGATTGTGGCCGGCGACACGCCTTGCTCATTCCGCACGCCACAGTCGCCCGCGGTGTCGAACTCGTACAGGGCGACGCGGGCGCCCCGCGACCATGTGGGCGCGTCGACGTTGGTGATCACACCCTGCTGCAGCGCCCTTTCTGCGAGCAACAGGCGTCCCGACCTGACATCGTGCTCCCAAGCAAGGACGCCCTGAGCGGCTGGGAAACTTGGCCGGAGGATGACCAGTGCTACCGCGCACAGGGCGGGCGACAGCCGGGCAAGCCAGCTTGCAGATGCCTCGCCAGAAGTGACGCCGCCCCCTGATTTCGAACGGTCTGCCTGATCGGCTCTCATCTGATGCATAACCTATGTAGCCGCGGCCACGTGGTGGGTGACTCCAACTCGGGCTTGATCGTCACAGCGCGGCGACCAGAGTATAGCACACAAGGCTGCCGCAGGGCAGCTATGGATTACCTACCGCATCGGGTCACGCTGCGGCACACCGGCTGCATATCCTCGGTGCGGATTGTCATACCGAGGCAGCCCCGAGGGCGTGACCCGGGCCTCCGTGAGTGAATGCGGAATGCTGGCGCCCAGATGCTCTCGCCGCACATCCATCAGGGAGAAGTGAGAGAGCTGGTAGCTACTCCAGAAGAACGAGGTCCGAAGTTCGAGGAACCGAGTCAACGCTTGCGCGGGTCCTAGCGCAAGTACGAGACCGCAGCCACAGACTTCCACGGATGCTTCCAGGACGGTGAGCATGGAGACGACGATGACAAACCACGCACATAGCCAGGGGCAACCCGCGAGGCGCCTTCACTGCATGAATTCACCGCGTTTCCACCAAGATCACTGATGGGATCGGGGTGAAGGAGTCGATCTTGACTTCCCTCTCATCGGCGGAAAGCCAGATGCCCGTCGAGGCGCCGCCATCCAAGTTGAGCGCGATGTCCAACGCCAGGTCCGATTCGGCCAGGAACATGGCCATCTCATGGAGGCTGAGGAACCCGCTGGGCGCGACGATGATCAGAATCCTCCCCACTCGATCTTGCGCGATGACTGTCCGACGGTCAGGCAGGCCTTCATCGGTGCCGGCGGGGAATCCCATATGTCCGCCTGGCTTGACCAGGACGGGGAAGGATTGCAGGGCTTCGGCCAGAGCCTCATTGGGATGGTATGGCCATGTGGTCAGCCAGCGCACGCTCACCTCGCCCGCGGCGGTGACGGCGAACATGCCGGCATACCCACCGAGGGATGTGCCCCAACGCTGGCCATCGCTGACCACCATCCCGATACCATCGTTCTCCGGCGTGAAGAAGCCGCCGTTGATCGCCAGCAGCGCGCCTGATCGCGTAGCCCACGTCGACAGCCGTCGCTGGCTCCCGGGATCGTAGCCCACGCGGAAGCGCACCAGGCTCGGATCCAACCGCACGATAGTGACCCGCTCAGTCCCGAACTGCGCGACCACATCCATCTGGCGCAACTCAAGACCAGGCTCCAGCGGTTGCCAACCTGTGTCTGGGGAGGGCGGAACCGGATACGTTGCTTGGGCGTGGATCTCGACTCTGTCGGGGTGGTAGCGCACCTGCGAGACACGCGCCTCCCCCGGCAGGGGTCCTGTGACGACCAGGGCCTCGAGCGCCCGTTCCGCATTCGTAGCGACGTTATTGGCCCAGCCCAATATGAGCCCACTGTCGGGTAGTGCGTAGGACTCGTTCCCGAGGACGAGGCGCGCCGGACGCAGGCCGGTCCCGTCCTGCACGAGTAGAAGCCCCGCCCGCTGCCAGCGCAGGCCCAGGTTCACGTCGGCGAAGAGAATCACGGAGCCGGGCTGAAGGTCGATCCACACCTCCCGGTACAGTCCCGGGCCCGAATCGTCGTCGGTCACCCACTGGTCCACGAAGCGGTTCAGCGCAGCCTCGTCCAGAGTTAACAGGTAGTTGCTGACTCCAGACGTTGTCGCCTCGCCGCTGAACACAGCCCCGCCCAGGTCCTCCGCTGCGAGCGTGGATCGCTCCGGCGCGAAGGGTGGCAAATAGAACTCAAGCCGACCGAATCGCGCGAGCGGCGGTCCGTCCAGTGTTAGCGGAGCGGAGCCGGGTGGCAGCTCAGCGGCCAGCGACCCTTGGCGGTCGAGCCCCAGGAGCGGGGCCAGGAGGCGCGGCCACGAGGAGGCAGCGAACAGCGCCAGAAGTACGCAAGCGATGCCAGAGAGCACGCCCGCGACAGCGATCGTCCCAGCGCTAGCGCGAGGTCGCATAGGGAGCGCTCACTCTGACGGCGCCAGAGTGGGCAGCGGATAGGGGGTGGCCTCCGTGCCATATCCGCGCGACCATATCAGCGCGATAGATGCCTCGATCTCCTGCAGGGCACGCTCAAGTCCCGCGTCACCCACGTCCTGCAACACATCGCGCGCTTCCACAAGATGGTTCCACATCGTCGTTGGTGCGACGTTGGGAGCCAAGGCGGCATCGAGATACATAACCGCCCGCGGGGCCTGCCCGCTGGCCGCCAGTTCGTCCCGGATCGCCGCGAGGCCG
>JAUVSX010000078.1 GCA_030596915.1 Chloroflexota bacterium
CGCGGGCGCGTTCCTGGTCCACGACTCGCTGCCGGCCACTGACGACGCTGCGGTGGTCACCGCGCTGGAGTCACCCGCTTTCGATCCGTCCCAGGTCGTTGTCCTGAACCAGCCGGTGGGAGTGATGCCCGACGTCTCTGATGGACCGGTGGATGCGGACTGTGATAGCGCGACCGAACGGGTCGAATTCGAGCAGATGACTCCTGAGCGCATCGAGATTGCGGTGGAGTCCTGCGCTCCCGGATATCTGGTCTTGTCAAGTGCGTGGTACCCTGGTTGGGAGGTCACTGTCAACGGCGAGCCCGCTCCGCTGCACCGGGCAGATTTGCTGTTCAGCGCTGTGAGCGTGGGCAGCGGCTCTCACGCCGTCGTCTACACGTTCAAACCCACAACCGTGTGGATTGGAGGCGCCGTAACCTTGGTCGCCCTCATCTGTCTCGTCATTCTCGCGATTTCGGCGCTCCATTGTCCCAAGGTTCGCGCGATGCTATAATGAGTTCCGGCCAGTCTGGAGTGCGCAGGTGTGGCCGGTTCAAGAGGAGAGCGACGATGAACGCCGCGAACAGGGTCGTTGTGGTGGTCCTTCTGCTGGTAGGTATGGTCTTGTGCAGCGTGCTCTTGATCGTGCCAGGCCCCGCGTTTGGCTGGATCGCGGGAGGGTTCGATTCCCTCGCTGGCTACTTCGGCCGGTTCGACGTGGACAGCGCCAGTTGGGTCTATCAACTGTCGGCGGGCATTTGCCTGGCCGCCGTTCTCAACTTCATCCTGATCCTGCTAATCGTACTGGAGGTGCGCCGGCCAAAGTCTCGGTCGATCCGGGTCGAGAAGGCCTCGGGTGGCGAAGTACTGATTAGCACGGACTTAATCGCCGACCGGCTGCGCTACGAGATTGATCAGCTCCCCGACGTTCTTCGAGTGCGGCCCAAGGTGTGCGCTCGAAGGAAAGGTGTGGCTGTTCAGCTATATGTCGAGACTGCCGCCGGGATAGACGTACCCGAGAAAGCGGAGCGGATCGTTGCGATGACGCGAGTGGTTCTTGAAGACAGACTGGGCCTGAAACTCGCTCGAGATCCGTTTGTCCACCTGAAGGCCATCCAGTACCCGCGGGTGACGACCACTCCGGTCAAGCAAGACGCACCCTCTCCACCGGTGTTGGCTGGTGGCGATGAGGAGGAAATGGAAGCTCCGGGAGACGAGGCGTAGGGGCATGCCTTTCGCGTGACGGCCCGTGCCCATTCGGTCGTCGCCAGAGATCTCTATGGTCGCACAGGATAGCACCAGCGAGCATGTCTTCGAACAACTGGCCCTCCAGACCGGGCACTCAGACCTCGCCTCCCGCGTGGAGAGCCTCCTTTTTGTCATGGACGGGCCGGTGGCGCTCAGTCGCCTTGCGGAGGCGCTGCAGGTCACGGTGGGTCGAGTAGAGCGTGCATTGGCCGCACTTGAGGTTGCGCGATCCGGTCGGGGATTGCGACTCGAGCGCATGGGCCACCGAGTGCAACTGGCTACCTCGCCCGAGGCGGCTGCCAGTGTCAAGCGGCTCCTGGGCCTTGAGACCAAGATGCGCTTCTCTCGGGCGGCGCTCGAGACGCTTGCCATCGTCGCCTACCGGCAGCCGATCACGCGCCCAGGGATCGAGGCCATACGCGGCGTCGATTCGGACAGCGTGGTGCGCACACTCCTGAGCGCCGGTCGGGGGGCAGAGAGAGGTCGGGCGCCTACCGTCGGGCGCCCGATTCTGTTCGGGACAACATTCGAGTTCCTGCAGCACTTCGGCCTGCGAAGTCTTGATGAACTGCCGCCCTTGGATGGCGCGTCGTTCACGGAAGAGGGCTGATGGCACGTCTTTTCCGATCCTGTCTTCCCTATTCCCTCGTTCGGGTTCTGGTGGTCGGGGGGGTCTTGGCCTGCATCGGTGGGCTGGTCGGGACGAGCGCCGACGCGATGGCCGTGGATGTTCGAACCGTCCAGGTATGGCCAGATCGGAACGTCGGAGTCGTGACCGGGCGCCTCGATGGTGCTACCGCTCACCTGGACACGGTGGCGCTGCCATTCGGAGTCGTGAGCGCAGCGTCGGGGGGTGCTGTCCGCGGGCGAACCTATCTATCCCTTCCACTGCAAGTCTTCCCCCTGGCAACCGCCGCGTTGCGTGCAACGCTGTATGCTTACGCCGACAGTGCGTCGAACGCGGGTGAGGCCAGGCTCGGGGTGTACCGCGTGCTGCACGAGTGGGATTCAGCGTTCCAGAGCAGCAACCTGGGGACGTGGCCGGTCCTGCTCAACGTGCCGGTGGCCGTCACTGGCGTCCGTGTCGGGGGGCCGAGTCTTAGCTCGTCGTCGCGAGATCGCCTGGGTGCAGGTTCGATCTTCGAATCGACCGACACGCTGGCCATGGGGGCATGGGCCGCTTCCAAGGCGGACGCCCGTCCCCCCGGCCACGCGGTACCATTGCCCCAGCAAGTCGCTGAACTGTACATCGACCTCGCCACGTCAGAGGTCTCAGTTGGCGCAAGTACCAAGGTGGACATCCGTGTCAGGGACGTCGGTGACCTGAGACGGGCGGAGATCGTGGTCGAGTTCGACCCAACGATCTTGGAGGTCGTCGACGCATACCCAGATGTGGAGGGTGTGCAGATTGAGGTCGGCCCATTCCTCAACCCAGAGTCGGCCGTGCGGAACGTAGTGGCGCCGGATCGTGGCGAGATCGAGTTCTCACAGGAGGCTATTGGTCCGGCTGTGGATGGCAGCGGGGTGCTGGCCAGCATCACCTTCCGCGGCAAGACGCCGGGAAAGTCGGCGATTGGTTTTGCAAACATCCTGTTGGAGAGTAGCGACGGGCAGGACTTGGAGGCGCGAGGCCAATCGGGAAGCATCGCTGTGGTACCCGGTGCGACGGACGCGGGGCCGACGACGCCGGCCGCCTCTCCGGCAGGGAATCCTCCGCCTTCCGTGACGCCCGGGCTCGTGCCGACGCGCGTCCCTCCCACACGGCTTGTCCCGACGCGCGTCCCTCCCACACGTGAGCTCGTCCTCACGCCCACCCCCCCTATCTCGCCGCTGGGAACGCCTATTCCGCCAGCGCCCCCCGGAACCGTTGTGACGATGACGGAGTTCGCGGGGATTTGGATCACCTGGGATGTCACGTCGCTGCTCAGGGCGTGGTTATCTCGAGAGGTCCCAAACTACGGACTGGCTATTGCTTCTGCCCCCGTCCCGCACGCCGGGCCAGGGACCGCAGGAAATCTGCTCCTGGCACGGTGGTTCACCTCTGGGAATCCGGAAACTGTCCCCTATGTCATAGTGGAGTATCAGGTACTTCCTGTGACACCAACCCCGACGGCAACGAGCCCGCCCGTGCTGCCGCCCGCGGGCCACCCGAGTCCCTCTGGCGGATTGGCAGCGGTAGGGCTGGCGCTCGTTGGACTTGCACTACTGATTGTCGGACTGGCAAGGCGCCCAAGATAGGAGCTGCGATGCGCCGCCGCCTGGATCGTGTGGGGGACGAGTTCGAGCTCAGGTTTGGCGGCAAGCCCGAGGTCTGGATGCGCGCCCCCGGACGGGTCGATCTGATGGGCAGCCACACTGACTACAATATGGGTCATGTGCTAACGCTGGCCATCGAGCAGGATACGTGGATCGCTGCACGTCCGCGCCGCGACCGTACCGTCGCAGTCTACTCGCTGAACGCTGAGGGAGGCGGACCGTTCGATCTCGACGCAATTGCCCATGACTGGACTGCGCCCTGGACGAACTACGTCCGTGGCGTGGCGGATACTCTTCAGCGCGCAGGCTACCGCCTGTGCGGCTTCGATGGTCTGGTTCATAGCACGGTGCCGATAGGAAGCGGCCTTAGCTCGTCGGCGGCGCTCGAGGTCGCCTGCGCGCTGATCTTCGTGGAGTTGGGAGGCTGGAGCATCGATCCCGTGCGCCTTGCGCAGCTTTGCCAGCGGGCAGAGAATGAGTTTGTAGGGATGAACTGCGGGATCCTTGATCAGTATTCGTCTACGATGGGCCAGAAAGGGTGTGCACTGCTGTTGGACTGCCGCGACCTGCGGAGCGAACCAGTACCGCTGGGAGAGGACACACGTGTCGTGATATGCGATACGCGATCGAGGCGGGAGCTGACGGGCTCAGAGTACCCGGAGCGCCGTGCCCAGTGCGAGCAGGGCGCCAGCCTCCTGGCGCAGTTCTATCCTGGCGTGACTGCGCTGCGCGATGTGACGATCGACGAGTATCTGGCGCACGAGGCAGACCTGCCCCTGGCCGTGGCGCGACGCTGCCGCTTCATCATCGAGGAGAACGAGCGCGTGCTTGGGTTGGCAGAGGCGCTCTCGACTGCCGACCGCGGCGCCATCTGCGACCTGACCGCGGAGTCGTACGTGGGGGCGCGGGATCTGTTCGAGATCGGTTCGAGCGAGATGGCGGCGATGATGGACGCGATGCGGAGCGCACCGGGCGTCATCGGTGCGCGTCAGGCCGGGGCCGGCTTCGGCGGCTGTATGGTCGCGCTCGTCGATGCGCCACAGGTCTCAGGATTCGCGCGGCACGTCGAGAAGACATACGCGAGGGTCACTGGCATCAAGCCGAAGGTATACGCGATGCATGCCGCCGCTGGCGCTGGGCCGCTGCCCACCGTCCCTGCTAATCGCGCGTCATAGGGGGGCGCCGACCTTCCGGCACGTGAACTCGAGCGCCGGGTTCAGCCCCTGTGCTCAGTAACCGCCGAGAACACTGTCTCGAGGTGCGTCGTCCAGGACCGCCCCGACTACGCGAACGTGGACCCGGCGCAATATCTCCTTGGCCCGCAGGGCGTGGTCTCGCCGCGTCTGCCCCGCTGCGACTACTAGTAGCACGCCGTCCACCTTGGTGCCCAGCACTGCCGTGTCTGTCGCGGAAACCACCGGGGGGGCGTCGAATAGCACGACATCCGCGCGCGACTTGAGCATCGCAATCACCGCCTCCATTCGCCGAGAGCCCAGGATGTCGGCAGGGTTCGGAGGCAACGGACCACTGGGCACCAGCCATAGATTCTCCACGCCAACGTCCAGCAGCGGCAGATCATCCAGGCTTGTCTCTTCGACGATCATGGTCGTCAGACCTCGATCGTTTGGAGCGCCAAAGATGTCGTGTAGCGCGGGACGGCGCAAGTCCGCATCAACCAACACTGTGCGTCGCTCTCCCTGCGCCATCGCAACTGCTAGATTCGCTACGACTGTGGACTTGCCCTCGCCGGGCGCCGCCGTCGTAACGATCAGGGTCTCGATAGGGTCGTCGAGCGCGGCGGAGGTCAGATTGGTCCGCAGCGTGCGGTATGCCTCTGCGGCGCGGCTCCTCGGAGCGGTAAGCGTGATCAGATCAGGTTGTGCAGCCATAATCGTCCCCTGTCGCTACCACGGATCGCGGGTCAGTCGGCTCGCGGAATTGCCCCCACTACGATCAGGTCTAGCTGTTGCTCAACGTCCCGCGGAGTCCGGATAACACCGGCGTCGACCCACTCCAGGAAGAAGACAACCACGCCGGCGATGATAAGGCCGAAGACGACGCCTGCCACAGTGATGACCTTGGTCTGTGGCCACGATTGCGTGTAACGTGGCTCGTCACGCAGGTAGGCGTAGACACGGTCCTCCTTGCGCTGGAGTTGGTTCTGGCTATCGCGCCACTCAATGAACAGAACCGCCCACGTCCGAGCGATATCGTTAGCCTGGTCCCCGTCGTAGTCTTCGATCTCGACGGTGATCACCATCCGGTCGTCCTCCGCCGCGAAGTGGGCCTTGCTGCGGAGCTGCTCCGGTTTCCGGTTGAGCTGAAGCCGGTCAATGACCTTCTGGGCCCACTGATTTGAGTCGGCCACCGTCATGTAGGTGCGAAGCGTCATCTTCGCCGCCTGTGCAAGGCCCCAGTCGGGGCGCGCAGGCTCGATCACGATCTCTGCCGTCGACTCGTAGCGCGGGTTCTGAAGCATGCTGAACGCGTATGCACTGACGGTCGTAAGCGCGACGGCAAGGAGGATAATCCACCAGCGTCTGCGCAGGATTCCCAGGTAGTTCCCCAATTCCATCTCAGTGTCTCCTCAAGCGAGCGGACGCGATTGTACCACATCCGCCAGCGGCCAGCAATGGCCGATCAACTACCCGCGAGGTATCGCGCCGAGGACCGGGAGTCCTAGCTCCTCCAGTTCGGCGGCCTCGTTGACAGTCGGATCGAGGTAGTGCCACAGCAGGGCGAGGGCGACGCCCACGACGAGTGCCAAGGCTATCTTGACCGCCGGACCCGTCAACTGGGCTCGGAGACCGGCCGCCACCGGCACCGGTACTGGCTCGTCAAGCGGTCTCACTGCGGGTTCGATGCCCTCGAGCTGCGGGAAGTAGGCGGCAGCGTTGGTGGTCAGCTCTATACTGATGGCCTCCGCCACCACCACAGCCTCGACCGGATCAGGCCAGGTTAGGTAGATGACCAGGACCGACTGTGCGTTGTCAGAAACGAGGGCCTGCTGCACTGCGGCAGCCGGAACATCTTTGCCACCCGCGTGAAGCAGGTCCGCCACGGACTGGGCGAAGGCGCCGGTGAGGGCCACGTCGGCCAGTCCGTTGGCGACGTACTCAGAGGTGAGCCAGGGGTAGTAGCGATCGTAGTCTTCGCTCGTCGCCGCGGGCGTTGTGCCCGCGGCGTATCGGACAACGACCTGATAGAGTGGCGCTGGGGGCGTGTACGTAACGGCAACGTAGATCACGACAACGATCACGGGCGCCACTACTAGCCACCAGCGGCGCCTGAGTGGTTTCCAGTAGTTCCTCAGTTCCATCCTACGTTCTCCCTCGCCCCGCCGCGGGGCCCTGATTCAGGCAGCGCCTACGTCCCTACCGCCGACTGGCTTGCACAAGCTGTCGTCACAAACCGATCCAGCTTCTCCTCGAACACGTTGGACGCGAACCTGTCGGCGTTCGCCCGGCAAGCTTGGGCATCAATCGACAGGCCGTCAAGCGCTACGACAGCCTCGGCGAGAGCTCCAGGGGCCGATTCGTTGAAGAACAGGCCCGTTTCCCCGTCGATAACCGTCTCGAGCGCCCCGCCTCCGGCGAATGCGATCACTGGCCGGCCCGCGGCCTGCGCTTGCAAGGGCGCGATGCCGAAGTCCTCCACGCCCGGAAGAACGTAGGCCCGGCAGTTTGCGAACAACTCGATCAGCTCCTCGCGTGGGACTCTTCCTAACAGTGAGATACCCGGGCCCGCCATTCGCTGCAGCCGGGACTGGTCCGGCCCCTCGCCTGCGATCACAAGTCGCCGGCCCATCTGATTGAACGCCCGCACAGCCAGGTCAATGCCACGGTACCCGATCAAACGAGAGACGATCAGGTAGTACCCGCCATCGCCAGCAAGCTGCGTGCGGTTTGTTCCAGGCGCCGTGGCGAACGCCGACGTGTCGACCGGGGGGTGGATCACGACGGATTCGCGGCCGTAGTAGGCGCGTATGCGCTGTTGGACAGCACGGGATATCGCGATGAAGTGGGTGACAGCCTGCGCCGCCCGGTAGTCCCATCGCCGCAGTAGGGCGATCACTGGACGCAGCGCCCGCCTGGCGACCGCCGAAGGCGATTCGCTCGAGGTGTACGCATCGAACTCCCACACGTAGCGCGTCGGCGCCAGACAGTAGCAGATGTGTGTTGTCGCTCCCGTGTGCACACCGTGGCAGAACCCTGACTTGTTGCTAAGTACGACGTCGTACTCAGCAAGGTCCAGCCCGGCGAAGGCCACTGGGTACAGGGGTAGGTACGGGCGGTGATGTCGGTGGATGCCGGGCAGATGGTCCATCCACGTCGTGCGAATGTCCCACTCCCTGTAGGCAGCGGGCATCCCCTCGCGCCAATAGATCGAGGTGTGGACTGGCGCGGCCGGATACCTGGCGACGAGTGTCTCCAGGACATCCTCGGCCCCGCCCATTTGATTGAGCCAGTCGTGCACGAGAGCCAGCCGCACGTCACTATCCTTCCACGTCCCGCAGTGGCTTCCAGCTCATCCGGTGGATCGGCGAAGGTCCCAGGCGGGCGAGGGCATCTCTGTGCTGTCGCGTGCCGTACCCCTTGTGCGCGGCGAAGCCGTACCCCGGAAAGGCTGTGTCCATCTGGCGCATCAGGCGGTCCCGTTCCACCTTGGCGACCACGCTGGCGGCCGCAACGCTCAAGCACCGGCAGTCCGCTTTGGCTAGCGATCGCTGAGGCAGATGTGAATCCGGTAGCTCTACATAATCGATGACGAGGGCGTCGACGGGGGAGTCGAGCGCCTCTACGGCACGCATCATCGCCTGGCGCGTGGCGCATACGATGCCTTGGGCGTCCACTGCCGCTGGTGTAGCCCAGCCTACACCCACGGATCGCGCCACGGCGAGGATCCGTGGAAAGAGAGCCTCCCGCCGCGACGTGGCTAGCTGCTTGGAATCGCGCACGCCAGCTAGGAGACACGGCAGATCACATTGGTCCAGGGGCAACACCACGGCGGCGGCGCATACCGGGCCGGCCCACGGCCCTCGTCCTACCTCGTCCACTCCGGCCACGTGAACGTATCCTGCAGTCAGGAGGGCGAGTTCCTCCCGAAGGTCAGGCTCGGAACGGCTCGCCGCTCCCCGGCACCGGCCCGAAGGCACCGACCCACTGGATGGCATCCGGACTAGTGCTCCGTCAAGCGTAATTTGACGCATCGTAGAAAGTCTGGTAATCTACCTCCGAAGGGAATCCCGGAGGTAGAAATGGCCAAGAAGTACATAGTGACATTAACAGAACAAGAGCGCGCCTATCTGCGTCAGAAGCTCTCATGTGGCCAAGAAAGCGCTCGCAAGCTCACCCGAGCACGGATTCTGCTCAAGGCGGACCAAGGCTGGACGGATAACGCCATCCACGAGGCGTTGGACGTTGGCAGGTCCACTATCGAGCGAACCCGCCGTCGTTTGGTGGAAGAAGGTCTTGAAGCCGCGTTGAACCGGCGTCCAACCACACGACGGTATGAGCACAAGCTTGATGGCAACGCAGAAGCGCATCTGATCGCGCTGGCCTGTAGTTCGCCACCTGCCGGGCGCAAGAAGTGGACTCTGCGGTTGTTAGCGGATATGCTGGTTGCTTTGGAACAGGTCGACATTGACTCCGTCTCGCATGAGACGGTGCGCCAGGTGCTCAAAAAAACGAACTCAAGCCTTGGCAGAAGAAGCAATGGGTGATTCCGCCAGAAGCGAATGCCGAGTTTGTTTACCATATGGAAGATGTCTTGGACCTGTATCATGAGCCGTATGACCCGCGTTATCCATTGATCTGCTTTGATGAAACGAGCAAGCAGTTGGTTGCAGGGACCAGGGTGCCGATTGCGGCATCTCCTGGGCAAGTAGCCCGCTATGACTACGAATACGAACGCAAGGGTGTGCGCAATCTGTTCATGTTCTTCGAGCCACTACGAGGATGGCGACACATCGAGGTCACGGAAAGGCGCACCAAGCGCGACTGGGCATACTGTATGCAGCAGTTGGTCGACGCGCTCTCCCCCGATGCTGTTCGTATTCGCGTGGTTCAGGATAACCTCAATACCCACAACCCAGCAGCACTTTACGAAGCCTTTGAACCCCGGGAAGCCAAGCGCCTGCTTGACCGGCTAGAGTTTCACTACACACCCAAGCACGGAAGTTGGCTCAACATGGCAGAGATTGACTTCAGTGTTCTCTCACGACAATGCCTGGATCAGCGTA
>JAUVSX010000452.1 GCA_030596915.1 Chloroflexota bacterium
CGTGGCCCGCGACGAACCAGTCGTACGGTAGATCCGGCATGGAGGCGAGGGTGGTGAGCCAGGCATCCAGATCGGCGCAGAAGAGGATGGGGTGGCGCTGGATGATCTCCATAGGGAAGACCGCGTCGCCGCAGTAGAGTGTGCGACCGTACGGGGCTGGGTGCTCGCCGGCCTGATATCCTACGCCGAGCTGTTGCGGTGAGTGGCCGTGCAGGGCCACGATCTCCACAGGTATCTCCTGAAGGATGAGGGGCCCAGGCTGCAGTGGCTGGGGAGCGTCTACCGGTTGCTTGGCCAGCGTGAATTTGGACCGCAGCTCGGCGAAGGGCACCGCGCCGCCGTGGAGAAAGAGCGGCTCCAGCAAGGGATGCGCGGCAAAGGCACCTTCGAGCGGTGGGGCAAAGACGGGGATACTGTCGCGCCGGGCGATCCACGGGGCTCCGCCGAAGTGATCCGCGTGGCCGTGCGTGAGGACCACCCCGCTGAGCTCTACGCCCAGGCGGGCGAATTGGAGCACTGCTCTGCGGGCGCCGGCCGCGTCCAGCCCGGCATCCACCATGAGGGCCCTGCTGCCCTGCACAATGAAGCCGATGTTGGATCCCGCGGTCCATACGAAGGTGTTGTTGCCGAAGTCAACCCACTGACTCTTGGGCATCAGGTAGTGTCTCCTTGTGTACGAACCCGCTCGCTAGCGCCATTCAGGGCGGTATATTTCAGGTTGGTTCTGATCGTCGATCGTGAGGATGACGATGTCGGGCATCTGCAAAGCGGCCCAGAAGTCGAAGCCGATCGACGGATCAAAATGGTGTAGGATCAGCGTCAATAGATTGCCGTGGGTACTCATCACAATAGGGCCGTCGTTGTGGGCGCGTCTGAGCCTCTGTAGAACGGCGACTCCGCGCGCTTGTGCTGCAGCGTTGCTCTCGCCCCCGGGGTGCGCAAAGTGAGGGGCCTCCCATGTGGCGCGCACCGCGCCGCGGAACGCTTCTTCGTCGCGGAAGAGCCCGGCAGGGAGAGCCGGCGTGGTCAGACGCCGCTCGCGCAGATCCGGCTCGAGGACGACCGGGAGGGCCAGCCGTTTGGCGAGCGGGGCCACGGTCTGCTGCGCCCTCAGGCTGTTGCTGCTTGCGATGTGGGTGATCGGGACGGCGGCGAGGTGATCCGCGAGTTCCTCAGCTGCTCTGGTGCCTTCCGGAGAGAGCGGACGCATCTCGTCGGGGGACCAACGTGCTTGCGCGTGGCGGAGCAGATAGACGACTGTTGCGGGTTGATCCATATAGGCGGTCTGCGATTGGCCCGCTTCCCTCGCCTGGATACTAGGGCGCCGTGGCCTGCGTTGCAGCGGGGAGGATGAAGCTGAAGGTGCTGCCTTCGCCGGCTCTGCCGGAGCTCTCGACTGCTACCTCGCCGCCGAGCTTGCAGACGATGCGCTTCACGATGGATAGCCCCAAGCCGTGTCCCTTGGTCACGGCCTGATCCCCGCCCGACGCACCGTCGAAGAGCCGTTCCTGCCGACACGGGGCCACGCCATCGCCATTATCACGCACCCAGAAGCGAATCTGGCCGGTCTCCGTGAGCTCTGACCCCAGCGACACTCTGGGGGGATTCCCGCCATAGGTGAGGGCATTGCTGATGTAGTTGGCCCAGACCTCCTCGATCCACGGTCCGTGGCCCAGCGCGACCGGCCAATTGGAGGGCACCTCAATCTGCGCGTCGTGCTCTGCTCGCATACCTTCAAGCCTGTCGAGGGTGTTCTGGACCGTGATGCGCATATTGATGGGAATCGGCCGCACAGCCGTCTGGCGTATGCGGGCAAAGAGCAGCAGCTCGTCAATGATGCTGTCCATCTTGCGTCCCATGGTCGAGATACGGCCGAGAATCAGACGGACGTCGTCCTCCTGGAGGTCGTTCAATGCCTCCGGCAAGGCCTCGGCAAAGCCGATAATCGTGCTCAGCGGGTTCTTCAGATCGTGGGCCACGGAGTCGGCAAAGGCGTCCAGCTCGGCATTGCGGATCTCCAGGGTCTCCGTGTAGTCCCTGAGCGCTTGCTCCGCAAGAGTGCGGTCCGTGATATCCAAGAGCTGGGCGACGGTGCGAGCTGCACCGCCGGAGGTCTGGAACCACGCAGCACTGAGGACCAAGAGGCGTGGCGAGTTGTCGGCGTGGAGGGTCCATATCTCGTAGCTTGGCGGGACATGTTCGCCGTTTTGGAGATGCAAGTAGCGTTCCACGACGGTTTCGGCGCTGTCCGGATGCACGAAATCGGTGAAACGAGCTCCAATGACTTCGTCAGGATCACGTCCCAGGATCTGGCAGACCTTGGGGTTGGCATAGATGATGTGGAAATCGTCATCCACGAGGAGTATGCCGGCGGGCGAGTGCTCCACCACCAACCGGTAGCGCTCCTCGCTGGCACGCAGTGCCGCCTCAGCCAGCCGTCTCTCGGTGATGTCCTCCAGCGTACATTCATAGTAGCGAATGGCGCCATCGGCGTCCCGAACGACGCGAGCATTCTCTCGAATATGGAAGGCCCTGCCGTTGTCATCATGCCACTCGGTCTCGCGGTCGTGCACTTCCTCTCGAGGCTCGAGTTCGGCCTGGGGAGTGGGGGGCGCGCAGGTGGCCACGTCCCGGCTGAGCTGTGACGACAGGGTGGATATCTCCCCCGAGCCCCGGTCAAGGATCTGCTGTGCCAGCGCGTTGGCCATGATCACTTCGCCGTGGGGAGTCACCCGATAGAGCCCCAACGGGAGGCTGTCGAACAGTGACCTCAGGCGGTCCAGCTCTTCCCTGAGCGTGGCGTTCTCGTCTCGGAGTTCGGCTAGGTCGTTGTCTGCCATGGTGGTGTTCGTTCGTCTCCACTTGGGTCTGTCGGCTGACTACAGGATCGCAGTGGCCACTTGCTGAGCAGATTATACGTGGTGGTTCGCCAGGAGCAAGGCGCGCGTCTGGCTCGCAGATCGGGCTGTGTCTCGCTAGTGCAGGACCTCCAGGCTGACCTCATCCCAGTAGGCGTCGGCGTGCTTGAAGGGATAGAGCGTGCGCGCACGTATGAATACCGTCACCGTGGGAGCCTCGGCCATAGCCTGCACCGCCACCGTGCCATACTGATCGTAGATATTCTCGCTGGTCCAGACGATGTCCTCGGACCAGGGATCCTGCCCACCGGTTGGGTCGATGCCGATCATCACCTCCATCCCGGGGTCGCCATCCAGGATGGTGCGGGCGCTGCCATCATGATCCTTGTACTGCGACAGTGAAGCATTGTCAAACTGGCTGTACCAAACGTGGGCATAGCCCTGCGCCCGATACAGGTGGCCGGTCTCTGCGGGCACCTGTTGGAGAACGCCGACGTCTCCATTGCGGTAGAAGGTGAACCAGCTCAGGGCCTGGGTACCCGAGTAGATGCGAG
>JAUVSX010000150.1 GCA_030596915.1 Chloroflexota bacterium
CCGCCCGCAGTCTCTCTTTCATCCGTGACACCCGTCAATCCGCGCACACTGTGGTCCGACAACGCCCTGCCCGCGCACCAAGGCAATCCCACGTGGATCCTTGCTACACCCCCCTCCCTCACAGCAGCTTGGGCTGGACCACCTGCTCGCTTGGAGGCGCGACGTGCGAATCCAGCCAGGATCGCAGGTTCGTGTCATCCCTGAGCAACGACGCGGGGAAAGGCAGGCCGCCCCTCTCGATCAGAGCTCGGTTCCCCTCCGGTACGTCGGGGCCATCGAGCACGAAGACAGGCACCCACCCACGCCTGAGTACCTCGGAAGCCCCCGACCAGGTCCCGCCCCTGCCTTCGTCTGCCGCGACGACGAGCGCGTAGTCAGCCATTGTGTAGATCAGCTTGTTGCGGCCCATGGCGAGCCCGACGGTGAAACCGGCGTTGGGTGAATAGGGCGTCACCAGGGCCAGATCGCCGCTCATCAGCTTCTCCCTTGCGTCCGGTGCGCGGATGGCCCGCTCCAGGCTCTGCGCCAGGATGCTCACCGCCGTTCCGCGTGCCTCGAGGGCCGCAGTTGTCGAGATCGTGTCGACGCCGCGGGCCCCTCCGGAGTAGAGGACTAGCCCCTCGCGGCCACACGCGTTGCCGGCAAGGCTCGCGCAAGCCTTCCCCTGTTCATCCACGTTCCGCGACCCCACGACGGCGAGGCCGGGCTGCCCAAGTAGTGCGGGCTCACCTGCACCAAACAGGATGGTCGGTGCAGCCTCTCTCAGCCGCTGCCTGAGCCGCGACGGATAGGCTTCGTCGGCCCGCGTCGTGACCCAGATTCCCAGCAACTCGAGACGCTGCAGCTCGATCGCCAGCCCGCCGCCACGGCTCAGCAGCGTGGCCAGGCGGCTAGCTCTGTGCTCTGGCAGGTCCAACTCGACCTCCAGTGTCTCGGCTGATAGCCCGAGCAGAGCGCCCGGCGACCCGAGCGGCGAGTCGAGCAGTCGCCGGGCCAGCGAGTTCCACTCCCGCAGATTGAGGGGCTTGGGGCTGGCCTCGCCGGACAGTCCAAGATGAGAGCATACGAGCAGCAGTGCCTGAGCGTCGGCAGTTAGGTCCATAGCTATGTCTTCCGAGCGGTAGCGCGGGCAAGGGCAAACGGGTGCACAATGCCGCTGCCGTGGCTTCTGAGTAGCCAGCCGGCCATCGTGAGGGTCCATCGGGAGTCGACGATATCATCGACGAGCAGGACGGGGCCGGTCGGCATGGGCGTTCCCATCACCTCCAGAGTGCCATACACGTTGCGTGCCTGCATCGTGCTGTTCGCCATTTGCTTCTGTTCAGGGGCATCCCCCGTGCGTCGTAGCATCGGGACGAAGGGCAGTCCCAGGGCGTCGGCCAGTCTTGAGGCGAAGTCGGGCACCAGTCGAGGGTGACGGAGAGAGGGCATGGCGGTTACCCACTGTGGCGGTGGGTCGGGCGCCCAGTGGTCCTTAATCATATCTGCCGAGGCGCCCACCAGCTCGTCGGCGAAGTGGCGATGCTGATACTTTCCATCCCGCACCAGCCTGCCCCAGCCCGCATCTCCGTAGTAGCACAGAGCGCGCCCGGGACCGTTGCGCTCCTCCTCCGGGATGGTCCGCTTGCGATCGGGGAAGAGCCCACTCGGCCACTGCTTGCGAGGCTCAAATGGGACGTTACCGCGCCTCAAGAACGCGACAGCGTCCGCGACCACCGCGGCAGGAATCTGGCCAGATAGGCCGCGACCACGGCAGTTCGCGCATCTGCCACATGGCCCTGCATCCACGTCGTCCAGGGCATTGGCTAGGAACTCCATCAGGCACCCGGTGTGGGCAACGTAGGCCCGCATTTGCGCCAACTCCTCGCCCCGCAGCCGGGTCACGCGCTCGATGCGCTCGAGGTCAGGCCGCCAGGGGTTGAGTGTGCGGAAGTAGCGCCTGGGGCGAGCTTCGGCGTCGATACCCACGGCGCCGTCCGTCTCAAGCAGCCTCAGCGCCTTCTTAGCCATTGAGTATGAGACGTTCACGCGGCTAAGGAGTTCCTGGAGCGGAAGCCCGTCCGAACTCTCGAGCGCACCGAGTATCTCCGTCATGGTGTGGACGGGTGGGAACGCGCTGTTGATGAAATAGCCCTGGATCTCGTCGTCCTCACGCCCGTTGAGCAGAATCCCGTAGGCCTTATCGACGGCCCGCCCCGCCCGACCCACCTGTTGGTAGTAGGCGATGACAGAACCGGGGCGCTGGAAGTGAATCACAAATCCCAGATCGGGTTTGTCGAAGCCCATCCCGAGGGCCACCGTCGCTACCAGAGCCTTGACCTGATTCTGAAGCAGAGCCTGTTCGCGCGCCTCGCGATCTATCGTGGCGTCTGAGCCCGCATGGTAGGCTTCGACGGAGAACCCCCCCGATTTCAGCCACTTGGTCACGCGTTCCGTGTCCGCGATGGTAAGACAGTAGATGACACCAGTACCCGGGAACTTGTGCAGGTTATGCGCCAACCAGGCGAGACGCTCGCTCTGATCAGCCAGCCGGATGTTCTGGAGCCTCAGTGTTGATCGTGCCAGCGGGCCGCGCAACAGCGTCAGTTCTGGACCGAGCTGGGACTGCACGTCGGCGATCACACGGTCGTTGGCCGTCGCGGTTGTGCCCAGTACTGGCACGCCCCTGGGCAGATTCTGAAGGACACGGACGATGCGGCGGTAGTCCGGGCGGAAATCGTGGCCCCAGTCGGAGATACAGTGGGCCTCGTCGACCACGAAGAGGCCTATTTGGCCGGAGACCTCAGTCAGGAGAGTTTGGAACCTACGATTGCCCAGCCGCTCCGGAGAGATGAGCAGCAGGTCGCACGCGCCGTCCTTGAGCGACCTCTCGATGTCGTCCCACGCATCGCGGTTGGCGCTGTTGATCGTCTCCGCGCGCACGCCGATGCGCTCCGCCATCTGAATCTGGTTGCGCATCAGGGAGAGCAGCGGGCTGACCAGCAGGGTCGGACCGGCGCCCTGTTCCCTGAGCAGCTTGGTGGCGAGAAAGTAGACCAGGCTCTTTCCCCAGCCCGTGCGTTGCACGACCAGAACCCGCCGGCGCTCGACGACCAGCGCGTGGATGGCCTCCCACTGCCCCGGCCGAAATTGTGCATCCGTGCCAATCGCAGCGTGGAGGAGTGCTTGCGCCCTTGATGTCATCCCACAGTGCTCCGATCTACTGCGCGGCAGCGTTCATGAACCGTGCATCGCACATTCCGCAGTGTGTTGCACGTGATTGGCGAACCAAGCGCATTGTGCCGCCGCCTGCGTCACCCCTGAATCCGCCCAATCCCCAGATCAGCCAACGTCCTGCCCCATCCGGCTCATCCTTCAATCCGTCCAATCCGTGGTTCAGACAATGTGCTGCCGCCGTCTGTGTCACCCCTGAATCCACCCAATCCCTAGATCAGCCAACGTACTGTCCCATCCGTGCCATCCTGTATTCCGCTTAATCCGTGATTCAGACAATGTCCGTGATTCAGCCTACGGTTGGCTCGCCCGCCAACTATCCACCAAGTCTGGTAGGTCCTGCGGTCCCGGCGTCAGGCCGACGCTGCGCGCCGCGATCCACAGCCTCAGGTCGAAGGTGAAGCATCTCACGGCTTGGTGCATACTCTCCTGCCATATCAACGCAGCCGCCAGGTGGACGGCGTCGTATCCGCGCAACCCCTGCTCCCAGGCCATGGTATCGGCGCGCGCGACGACCATCTGGTTCACCTGTACCTGCACGAAGTTGTTCCACTCAGCGCGGAAGGCCTGGAGGGATGCCCACGCCTCGCTTTGGGTTAGGGCATCCATCCGCACGGCCTTGGCCAGCGCAGCAGCCACCTCCGCCCGGCTGACGACAACGGTCCCAACGAGTGAGGCAGCCTCAATCACGACCTTGGTCTCCTGTGAGCCCGGCTCGGACACGTATCGCTTGACCAGGGCACTGGAATCCAAGTATAGGATCACTCCCGGTCCTCCAGCAACAAGTCAGCCACTGTCCTGTTGCCTTTGGAGCGCGCCACCGGGGCCAGGGATACGAGTCTGTGCCCGCTCCATGTGACCATGCCCGCCTGTGCGAGTTCCGCAACCCTGGCCTCCAGCGATGGGCTCAACGGAACGATGCGACCGATGGGCTTGCCGCGCTCGGTGACGGTTAGCGTTGATCCCGCCTTGACCTGGCGCATATAGGCGCTCAAGCGCGCCTTCAGCTCCCGAATTCCCACGGTCATCTCGGTCATGAGGTTGTCCCTCCTGCGATGTAGTCACATGATACCAGAGATAGTCACATCAGTCAACCGTGCATCGCAGACTTTCGCGCGATCTGCGATCGCGTTGCACGTGGTTGGCGGCCTTGAATCGCCCAGGTGCCAGGCACTGAGGAAAGTGCCAGGCACCGATGGCCGTGCATCGCACCGGTCTCGGATGCCCCCGAGTTGCCCCCCCAGCCCACTGCGCCTACAATACCTACGCCCGTCCTCGACCGCACACAGGGGGTACCGATGCCCGATCCCGACAAGAGCTGCCTGCGTCCCTACGGCTGGGAACACCTCGAAACCAGCTACCCATTCACGCACCACATGTTTCGCATCCGAGAGGACCTGGTCCGCTGGCCCGATGGGCGGATCGGACCCTACACCTACGTCCAGGGAACAGGCGCGGTCTGGATCGTGCCGGTGACAGATGAAGGGCAGGTCGTGCTGATCCGGCAACTGCGCTACACGGCGGCTGACTGGATCTGGGAGGTGCCGGCCGGAGGCTTCCACGACTTCGCCGGCACCCCTGTCGAGCTGGCCGAGCGCGAGCTAGCCGAAGAGGTGGGGGGATCGAGCGACGATTGGGTGTACATAGGGTCCTTCCGCCCGGGCACGAGCCTCATCGACGAGGTCTGTCACATCGTGCTCGCCCGCGGCGTGCGGTTGGATCGGGAGCCGCAGCGCGAGCCGGCGGAGATCATCGAGGTGCATCTGGTTCCGATCCAGCGCGCGCTGGAGATGGCCCGCAACGGCGAGATAGTCGATGGCCACAGTGCGCTCGCGATCTTTCGCTGCGAGCAATACCTGAGACAACTGACGCAGGTCGACTGATACCTCGGAGGTGACTATGGCCCAGCAACCACACCTCGATCCATCACCATTCTTCCTCGAGGGCGGCTCCATAGGCGTGTTGCTCATCCACGGCTTCACGGGCTCACCGCCGGAGATGCGTCTCATCGGGGACTACCTCCACGACCGGGGGATAACCATCGCGGCGCCCTTGCTGCCCGGGCACGGCACGAGTCTGGAGGACGCGAACTCCCGCAAGTGGCGCGAGTGGACGGATCACGTAGCGGGCGCGCTCACGGACCTCCAGGCGCGCTGCGAGAAGGTCTTCGTGGGCGGCTTGTCGATGGGCACGTTGCTCACGCTCTATCTGGCGGCGCACCACCCCGAGGTGCCCGGTGTGGTGCTATACGCGCCCGCCGCCAAGGTGGACAACCGTCTCATCTATCTCACGCCCGTGATGAAGTACGTGATACCCGTCCGGGCCCCGTCCAGCGAGAGCGACCTGGTCGATCCCGAGGCGAAGTACCGCCTTTGGGCCTACGACGCCTATCCAGTCCATGCAGCCCACGAGCTCCTGAAGCTGATCTACCAGGTCCGCAGGCTCCTGCCGCGGGTGGTGTGCCCCGCCCTGATCTTCCACGCCGCCCGAGATAAGCATATCCGCGACGAAGGCGCTCAGTACGTGCTAGACCGGATCAGCTCGGAGGACAAGGAGCTGATCGTGCTCCGCAACTCGGGGCACGCGCTCACGGTGGATATGGAGTGGGAGGCGGTGGCGCAGAGGACGCACGAGTTCGTGCAGCGTCTGAGCTAAACGACCTGGCGGTTGCGTTCGAACACGCGCCCGGCGAGCTGCGCCCAGGACTCAAGCCCTGGGCTACGAAACAGCGCCGGATGAATCCGGCTGGGCCCGTTTACGGGCCGTCGCCCCTGTCCGGAGGACAGGCCGGAGCCCAGGGTCTTCAGCCCTGGGCACCAGACGTAGGTCTATTGCCCGGTCATGTTGTCAAAACTCATAAGCGGTTGCAACGAATGCGGAGGGGCGTCGCAGTAGGAGGTTCGTAGTAACGGCTTCAGCCGTTCCCTTCCTGGCTCGTTGTTAAGGCCCTAGCCCTGGACGCGAGTGCCAGAACCGCTGAAGCGGTTACTACGAACACGGAAGGGCGGCTGATTGGGTAATCGGACTGCCGGCATCGTGCCCGCGTCTCGCCTTGGGCTCAAGCCCAAGGGCTACGCCTGTCGCAGCGACAGGGACAACGCCGGATAAATCCGGCTGAACTCCGTTCGCTTCAGCTTGCGGAGGAGATGTCCCTGCGGTAGGATGTGGGCCCGGGAGGAAGCTCGATCGATGGACCTGTTCAAGGCCGTGCCGGCGCTACGTCACCACCCCCTGCTGAACGGCAAGCGCGTCGCCGTCGTCGGGGTTTCCACAATCATCCGCGACGACATCGGCCTGTACTTCGAGGTCGGCAAGCCCAAGTACTGGCGGCGCCGCGACGACGGCAGCACGATCATCGGGGTCGGCGGCATCGGCGGCAGCCTGAAGCAGGGGGAATCTGTCCTGGCCGGCCTCCGCCGCGAGGTGGAGGAGGAACTCGGCGCACGCGCACGCTTCGAGTCCTCTCCCCTCACCTATCTTGTGCACGGGTGGCAGATTGCAGACACCGTCGCGCTGCCCGCCAGCAAGAAGCGCCTGCCTCCCCTGATGGTGATCCTCGCCCGGCCGCGCCTGGGGGGACCAGACACGCCGGACCATCTGGCGATCCTGGCCTTCCGAAGTTGGTTACGCGATAGGCCGGCGCCCCGTGACCTATTCGGCCTGCTGCGGGTTGAGTCTGGCGCGGTGCGCGCGTTCTTCGAGCGCGACGAACTGCCGCTCGGCGAGGTCCAGGCGCACCCCGGACTCACCATCACCCTCAACGGCGAGCCGCCAGCGGCTGCCGTGCTGCGGCCGGTGTTGACCGCCCGCGCGTTCCAGAGCCTCGTGCGCGCCGGTCACGCCTGAGCGGTCGGCCCCAGCCAAGTGGTCACGGTCTTGCCGACCACGAGCACGTCGTCGACAACGAAGTCCACGTAGTCCTCGGGCTTGCCCTTCACGAGAATGGTCTTCAACCCGAGGGCCTTGGCCGGCTTCAGGTTGCGCGCCGTGTCCTCGACCATGATGCAATGCCGGCCCTCAGCGCCGATCAGTTCGAGGGCCTGCTCGAAC
>JAUVSX010000164.1 GCA_030596915.1 Chloroflexota bacterium
CTTTCCCGAGCCTGTCGTGCCAACGACGGATACGCGGCGGCCTACCGCGAATCGGCCTCCGCGGTCGGCGCTCATACCACCTGCGCCTCGAACTCCCCCTCCGCGACGCGCACATCGAGCGCGTCACCCGGCGCGACCTGAGCGGCCGCGCGGACGATGCCACCGCTCTCCTGACGTCTGACGATGGCGTACCCTCGCTCAAGCGTGCGCAAAGGGCTGATCCCCTCCAGTTGCCCCACCAACCCCGTCAGACGTTCACGGCGGAGGATCAGGCCGTGCCGCAGCGCCGACTCCCCTCGGGCTGACACGTCGTCGACGCGTTGGCGCATCTGAACCAGGCGCGCAAGGGGCGAGACGTGCCTCAGAGCTTGTGTGAGGTCGGCCAGTTGCCAACGGCGCTCGTGTACTGCCCCCCGAAACAGCGTCATCTGGGCAGCCGCCAACTCCCCAATTCGGGCCTGCAGTTCGGCTCGGTCGGGGACAGCCACTTCCGCCGCCGCCGAGGGAGTGGGAGCGCGCACGTCGGCGGCGAAGCCGGCTAGCGAGAAGTCAGTCTCGTGGCCCACGCCGCAGATGACGGGAATGCGAGATGCGGCGACAGCGCGCGCCGCCCGTTCATCGTTGAACGCCCACAGTGCCGCCAGGCTCCCCCCACCTCGGGTCACGATGATGGTGTCCACGTCCGCGCATGTGTTGAGGGCCTCTATAGCGGCGACGATCTGTGCGGGGGCGCTATCTCCCTGCACGAGCGTGGGGGAGAGGACGACTTCCACCAGCGGGTAGCGGCGGCTCAACACGCTGATCACGTCTTGCAGCGCAGCGGCCGCCGGCGAAGTAACGACGCCAATCCGGGTGGGAAACCGGACCAGTGGCCTCTTGCGCTCCACGTCGAAGAGCCCCTCGGCTTCCAGGCGTGCCTTGAGCTGCTCGAACCGTTGGGAGAGATCGCCGACGCCGGCGGGGCGGATGCGATCGACGTAGAGCGGGTAGCGACCCCGCGCCTCGTACACGCCCAACTGGCCGTGGGCGAGCACCAGGTCACCATCAACCGGCAACCGGCGCTGTTTCTCGGCCACCCCGCGCCACATCACGCAGCCAATCTCAGAGCCAGCGTCCTTCAGGGTGAAGTAGCAGTGCCCAGACGACGCCTGCCCGAAGTTGGAAACTTCTCCCTCAACCCAAAGGTCGCGCAGTTCCGGGTCATCCTCCAGTAGGCGGCGGATGTGCCCGGTGAGTTGGCTAACGGTGAAAGGTTCCGAGAATGTCGACCCGCGGAAAAGGGCCAATTGCTCAAACATCATGGCGCTATGATAGTCGGCGGGTGACCGGTGTCAAGGGAATGCCACCGGATCCAGGAGTCGCCGTCCCAGGTTCCCAACCTGTGACCTACGCTGGGCCGTGAACCGCTAGCACGCGGCGGAGCAACGGTAGGGCTGCCTCGACCGCCCGCGCACGGTGGCTGATGCGATTCTTTGCCTCGGGAGCTAGCTCAGCCATCGTACACCCGTGCTCGGGCAGGTAGAAGACCGGATCGTATCCGAACCCGCCTGACCCCGAAGGCTCAAGTGTGATCAGCCCTTCGCATACGCCTTCAGCGTGGTAGCGTGGGCCGTCGGGCGAATCGATGACGACGGTGCAGCGGAAGCGGGCGGTGCGCTGCTCCAGGGGCACATCGCTCATCGCAGCCAGCAGGGCAGCCGTACGGTCCGCGTCCTGTCCCGGCGCGTACCGCGCTGAGCGTAATCCCGGCGCTCCACACAGTGCATCCACCTCGAGTCCGGAGTCGTCGGCCAGGGTGACGAGGCCGGAGGCGCGCGCGTGCGCCGATGCCTTCTGGGTCGCATTCTCCAGGTAGGTAGCCGCATCCTCGGGCACATCTATCCGCAAGCCGAGCTCCAGGGGAAAGACAGGGGTGGCTTCGAGCGGAATCAGCAGCTCCCGATACTCCCGCACCTTTCCCGGATTGTAGGTAGCAATCAGGATGTCCATATGCCGAGTGCCTCCGCGCCTAGACTATCACGCATACGCTGCCACGGCAACCACTGGCCCACGAAAGCAGTCGCATTCCGACCATTTCTTACCAGTTTATGTCCAGCCAGCCCGAAAACCTTGACGATAGGGGCCTAATGTGCTATAATACTTAGCGTCTGTCGGCTCCTGATAGCCTCGCCGGGTCAGGCACAACTGACGGCTCACCGGTTTGCGGTGCTGGGACCTGCCATGATTCGTTTCGACGTTTCTACCCTCGTAGAAGCCCGGCCCGGTAGTACGTTGACCCTTAGCGTAGATACGGGCCCTCAGTGCCTGACCGACCTGGAGGTTGGTTTCCTTCGCGGTACCGTCGGAGTGACCCGGGTCGAGGACGGTCTGCTTGTTCAAGGTACAGTTGAATCCCAGCTTCGTGTGGCGTGCGTCCGCTGCCTGGAATCATTCGATCTCCCGGTCACCCTGGAGCTGGAGGAGACCTTCCGCCTACCCGGAAGCGGTCCAAACGCAGATTTGCCCGATTCGGTTACGAGCAACGGGTGGCTTGATCTTGCTCCCCTTCTACGTGAACTCAGTTGGCTGGAAGTCCCACTGAAACCCATCTGTAGCGCCGAATGCGGAGGATTGTGTCCGCGATGTGGCGCGAATCTGAATACCGATCGCTGTGCTTGTGAGTCTGCCGAGGTCGATCCACGTTGGGCTGCCCTAAAGGACCTGGTGCTGTAGCACAAACGGACTTCAAGGTATGAACCTAGTCGGTGAGCTGTGGGACCGCGCGAAGAGGAAGGGGTATGTGACATCGGATGATGTCGTGGACTTGCTGTCTGAGGCCGAGCAGGATCCGGTGCAGCTCGCGGCGGCGCTCAGCGTGCTGCGCGACGCGGGGATCCGGGTGCACGGTGACGGCTCGGACGGCGGAGATGGCGCAGCACCGCTCAAGGTCGTTGGGATTGAGGTCGACGACAAGAGTGCTGAGGAGTTTGACCTGAGCGCCATCCCTCCCGATGACTCAGTGGGATTGTACCTCAAGGAGATGGCTCGCGTACCTCTCCTCACCACCGAGGAGGAGATCCGTCTTGCCAAGGCCATTGAGGCGGGTCGCAGAGCCCAGCGCGACCTCAGCGACAATGAGGTCGACCCCGACCAATACCTGCAACTGGATCGGGAAGTCCTCAAGGGGCTATTGGCTCGCGAGCATCTAATCAAGGCCAATACCAGGCTGGTCGTCAGCATCGCCAAGAAGTACCTCGGGCGCGGGGTGCCCTTCCTCGACCTGATCCAGGAGGGCAATCTCGGCCTCATGAAGGCGGTTAAGAAGTACGACTACACGCGGGGCTTCCGCTTCAGCACCTACGCCACGTGGTGGATCCGCCAGACGATCACGCGGGCGATTGCCGACCAAGGACGCACGATACGCGTGCCCGTCCATATGTCGGATCGCATCCGGCGACTCTACAACACCGCGCGTCAACTGGAGCAGGAGCAGGGTCGCAAGCCGACACCAGAGGAGATCGCGGCCGAAATGGACATCGAGCCGCGCAAGGGGCAGGGGATGTTCAGAGTCTCGTGGCAGCCGCTCAGCCTCGAGCGCCCGGTTGGTGAAGACAAGGATAGCGAGCTTGGGAGCTTCATTGAGGACGAAACATCTCCTGCGCCGCCTCAGAGTGCCTATCAGGATCTGCTGGGACAGAAGGTTACCGAGATGCTGGCCACGCTGACCCCACGGGAGGCGCGTATCCTCCGGCTGCGTTTTGGGCTGCTCAATGGGCGCACCCACACGCTGGAGGAGGTCGGCCAGAAGTTCGGCCTTACGCGCGAGCGTATCCGGCAGATCGAGAGCAAGGCGCTGCGCCGCCTGCGCCACCCGACCCGCAGCCGCCAACTGCGCGACTACCTGGGATAGAACCCGGACGTGACTACTCGACGCACAGCTATGATGATGCGTAGCCCACCGTGGTGGGCGCGGGAGCGAGCCCCCGACCCACGATAGGCCGCAGCGTGCATCGGGCCTCACGGCAAGAACCGTCAGCCTCTCGCTGGCGGTTTCTCATTGGTCGGCCCTGTGTTAGAATGATTGCTGCGGACAAAGGAGGAGATTGATGGCTCAGCACGTTCTCGTCGCTATTGCCTGGCCGTACGCCAGCGCCAAGATCCACGCTGGCAATGTCACCGGCTCGCACCCGCCGGGCGACATCCACGCCCGGTACCACCGTGTGGCCGGTGACCACGTCCTGATGGTCTCCGGGACCGACAGCCACGGCACCCCGATCACCGTGGTTGCCAACCGGGAGGGCAAGCAGCCTGAAGAGATTTTCGAACACTACCACAGGGGTTTCCTGGACCTGTTCCAGCGGTTGGGGATCAGCTACGACCTGTACACCCACACGGACACGCGCACCCACCACCGTGTCTCTCAGGATTTCTTCCTCGATCTGCTCCAGAAGGGCTATCTCCACACCCAAGTTGACGAACAGATGTACTCGGAGACGGAGAACCGCTTCCTACCCGACCGGTACGTGGAGGGCACGTGCCCCAAATGCGGCTACGAGTCGGCCCGCGGCGATCAATGTGACCGCTGCAACACGCTGCTCGATCCCAAGGATCTCCTCAATCCACGCAGTAGGATCGATGGAAGCACACCCATCCTGCGCAATACAGAGCACTTCTTTCTCGACCTCCCCAAGCTGGCGGAGGCTGGGCTGGCCAAGTGGCTGCAGGAGGGCAAGGAGCACTGGCGCCCCAACGCGATCAACTTCGCCCGAAACTACGTCGGAGAGGGATTGCGGGCACGGTCCATAACCCGAGACCTGAAGTGGGGCATCCCGGTGCCCGTCGACGGGTGGGAGGGCAAGGTCCTCTACGTATGGTTCGAGGCGGTGATCGGCTACCTCTCCGCCAGCATCGAGTGGTCACACAATCAGGGCACGCCCGAGGCCTGGAAGGACTGGTGGTACGATCCGGCGGCCAGGACGAGCTACTTCATCGGCAAGGACAACATCCCCTTCCACACTGTCATTTGGCCGGCCGAGCTTATGGGCGTGAAGCGAATCTATGAGGATGACCCGACCCGGACGCTCAACCTGCCCTACGACGTGCCGGCCAATGAGTTCATGAACCTGGAGCAGAAGAAGATCTCTGGCAGCCACAATTGGGCGGTGTGGGTGGATGAGGCACTGGACCAGTACGATCCAGACGCGCTCCGCTACTACCTGACCGTCGCGATGCCCGAAACGCGGGACACCGACTGGTTGTGGGACGGCTTTGTGCGACGCAACAACGATGAACTCGTGGCAACGTGGGGCAACCTGGTGAACCGGGCGCTGACCTTCGCCTACCGGCGTTTCGACGAGCGGGTGCCCACTCCGGGGCCGCTGGAGAATCTGGATACCCAGCTCTTGGCCCGCATCGAGGCTGGCTTTGAGACGATTGGCGAGCTTTTGGCTGCTGCCAAGTTCCGGGCTGCGTTGGCTGAGGCGATGGCGCTGGCCAGGGAGGCCAATCGCTACCTCGAGGAGAAGGGGCCCTGGTTCCAGATCAAGGAAGACCGGGAGGCGGCTGGCACAACCATCTACACCGCGCTCAGGGCCATCGATTCGCTCAAGATTCTGCTCGCGCCATTCCTGCCGTTCTCCTCGCAGCGGCTGCACGGGTACCTGGGGTATGAGGGCACGCTCTTCGGGCGCTCTTACACGACGCTCTTCGAGGAAGAGGGCGGCCGGACGCACGACGCCCTGTGCTACGATGCGGCAGGTGCGGTGGGCGAATGGAAGCCCAGCGAGCTTCCCCCAGGCCAGCACCTGCGCCCTTCCCAGCCGCTGTTCAAGAAGCTGGACGAGAGCGTTGCCGACGAGGAGCGAAGCCGAATCGGCGCCGGGTAGGCCTGGGCAGGGGCCAGGCATAGCTCCGCGTTCGCCATTGCTCGCTGAGCGCTTTGACATTGACGTAGGCTCGACTTACAATCGCGGGCAACTGCGGTAGCTGCGGTCGGACGATAGCTGCTTGCGGGGGCAAGAGCGGACGCGAACGCCACGTCAAATGCGGGCGGCCATCACGGCTGGGCGCGACCTGGCGCTGGAAACCGTTCGCCGGTCGGAGCTAGACCCATCGCCGCCACCTCGCTGCAGCGAGGCGACCAGGATCAGCAGGGGGCTCCACTACCGGAAGAGGGCGAGTATGGCGCGTTTGCACGAGTATCAAGGCAAGGCGCTCCTGGCGCAGGTGCGCATCCCCATTCCCAACGGACGCGTGGTTGGCACGCCTGAGGAGGCACGCGGCGTGGCGGCTGAGATCGCCGGTCCAGCCGTCGTCAAGATGCAGGCCTGGGTGACCGGGCGCGCGGCGCTGGGTGGCATCCGCTTCGTCGAGACGCCTGACGAAGCGGCGGAAGCCGCCCGGGGGATGCTGGGCATGCCGGTGGGCGGCTTCACCGTCGAGAAGGTCATGGTTGAGGAGCGCCTCGCCATCGAGCGGGAATTCTACGCCGGCGTCATCGTCAGCGATCGGGAGCGGGCGCCGGTCGTGGTGTTCTCAAGCATCGGAGGGACCGGCATCGAGGAGATTGCGCAGCGGCACCCGGGCAAGGTGGCCACCGCGGTGGTCGACGTAGACGTCGGGCTGCGGGACTACGAGGCCCGCAATCTGGTCCGGCGGACGGGCATCCATGGCCGGCTGCAGCGGGACCTGGGCGGCCTGCTCGTGAGGTTATACGACGCAGCTAGAACGTGGGAGGCGCGCGCCGCCGAGATCAACCCGTTGGTGCTGACCAGCGACGGCAAGCTGGTGGCCGCTGACTGCCGCATCACCGTCGACGACTACGCAGTATTCCGCCACAAGGACCTGGGCATCACATTCGCTCGGGAGCTCGATCGCCCGCCGACGGCGTTGGAGCGCATCGCCTACGCCGTTGAGGAAGGCGACTACCGCGGCACATTCTACTTCATCC
>JAUVSX010000273.1 GCA_030596915.1 Chloroflexota bacterium
GCCGCAGATCGACTACGTCCAGCCCGGCCTTGGCCTCGAGCGGATTGTAGGCGTCTATACCGATCTCGATGAAGTCGTCGAAGATGCGCCGGGCGTTGCCGCACCCGTGGTAGATGACCGGCAGTCCATTCCCGTGACACTCGTCGACGATGGCCTTGACACCGGGCTTGAAATGCTTGCGCCAATAGCGCGGCGAGAAGAACATATCCTTCCGATACGCTACGTCACCCCAGATCACCATCCCCGCCAGGAGACCGCCGGCGGCCTGGATCTGGGCCCTCGCGAGCTCCAGATTGTAGACGTTGATGCGCTCGACGAAGCTCCCTACCTCGTCAGGATAGAGCCCGATCCACAACATCACGTTCTCCGAACCGATGATGCGCCAGAGCATCTCCTGGCCTTCGCAGACGCTGCCGTAGACGGGGATGTCGGGATACAGATCCTTGACCGTGTCGATCCAGGGAGGCGAATTGCGGACGAATGCATCCCCAACGCCAGCGATCTGGTTGTCGCCCCCGGCCAGGTAACGCCGCCCATCCCACGGATCGTCAAGTTCAAACGCCGCCATCTTCTCAACCCTGTCCGTCTCGAACCGTAGGTAGGCGGGCATGGGGTACGAGAGCTTCTTCTGGATCACCGCTTCGAAGCCGGTGCGCACGATGATCTGATCCTCGGTCTCCTCGAGCACCTCGAAAGGCTTGATGTGCGGATCCAGATTGGGCACCGTGACGATCCAGTCGAGGTCGTAGTACGCGTAGGGATCGGCGTTAGAGGGCAGTCCGAGCTCTTCGCGCCAGCGCGTGACGAAGCTGGCCCAGAACATATCGCTCACGGGCACCCTGTCGGGCTCCTCGTGGCGCATCGCCCGATTCATACGTTCCAGCTTCGCCTGGCAGTTCGCCGTCCGCTCCATCACCCGTTTCCAATCCCTACAGCGCGGCCTCGTCTCGACCTGAAGCCATCAACTGGCGTGGAAGACCTCCTCCATCTCAGCCCACCACTCGCCCTGAGCACGCGTCTCCAGCGGCTGCTGGATGGGCATCATGATGTCCCACCACTCCTGCGTTGTAGGGTCGGCTGCCATCTTGGCCATGTCACCCTCGAAATCGTCGCCCACATATTCGAAGTAAGCGAAGAGGGTGCCGTCTTTGTGATAGATCGAGTAGTTGCGAATGTTGCACTGCCGGATCATCGCCAGGACCCCAGGCCAGACGTCGGCGTGGTAGGCCTTGTATTCCTCGAGCTTCTCCGGCCTGACCCGGATCACCTGCCCGTGCCTCTGCACCATCATCTGCCTCCTCGATCGCAGAACCGACTCCGCGCTCAGTCTCACCTGCGGGACAGCTCCTGATAGACCTGGTTATAGGTGATCGCACTCTCGACAGGTGTGTTAGCTGGGATATGGTTGCCCACAGCCATGAAGAAGCCAGGGCAGTCCCGCCCGAGCGTCATACAACGCTCGACCTCGGCCCTGATTTGGGCCTTCGAGCCCGTGAGAAGCACGCGCGGGTCGGCATTGCCAACGATGACGTGGGTCTGCCCGTATCGCTCGACGACGTATTCCAGGTCCGTCAACGGCTCGAGAACAAACCCGTGGACCCCAGCCTCGGCCAGATCATCGACGAACGCGTCGTAGTTCCCGTCGGATGTGAACATGATCTTCTTGCCGCTCTCTATGAGGGGCGCGAAGTACCTGGCGTAGTTGGGAAACACGTACTCCCGGTACCAGGCCGGACGGAAGATTGCGCCGGACGCCCAGACTATGTCGTCGTGTACCATCACGACGGGGACATCGGCCTCAGCCAGCGCGTCATAATACTGTTGCATCCACGAAGCATAGCGGTGCGCGAGCGCCCCGAACCGCTCAGAGTCCGTGCCAGCCGCCAGGAGCAACATGTCCCAGCCGAAGAGGCCGATGAAGCCAGAGATCAGCGTGATGTAGACGCCCGTCATGTTGACGCCGAACCCGTGTGCCTGGCAACTCGCCTGGTAGTGCGCCTCGAAGCGGCGGGTCAGCTCGGCCGGGTCCTTCTCGCCCAGTCGCTCCCAGGGATCGAAGCTGAGAACCTGCTCAGCATTCTCAAACGGGCAGGTGATCGTGTCGCGCCGGTCGACGCCGCCAGCGGCGTACTCAGCGTGCCCCATGTCGGTGCACCACTCGCCGAGATCGCCGTGGCCGATAAGTGTGCTCCAGAAGAAATCGTATTCCCAGGCCTTCATGAAACAAAGACCCGCCTGGGCCTTGATCTCGTCGGAGCTCTTCACACCAACGTCGATCCCCGTCACTGCGGTGATCAGATCCCAGTGGCTCTCGGCCGAGTACTCCGTGCGCGGTATGCGCGCTGGCTTCTCCAGGTTGATCGCCGCCCAACCGTCTTCATACGACACTGGCAGTCAGCCTCCGTTGTCGATCTTGGGCGAATTCTACAACCACTTCGGCGGCCGGACAAAGGCACCCTCGGCTGCCACGTGGCAAATCGCTTCTGGTGATTGTTATGAGGGGCCTCGCGGACACGCTATTGGCGCCCCATTCGATGGGCCCATTCCAAGGACCCATTCTATGGCCGGGCCCAGCGGTGTCAAGCATCGGGCGCGTTGATCCCACAGACCGCTTGCCAATGCGTGGCTGAGCGGCTATAAACCACGCCGGGGACGACACCCGCTCAAGGAGGAAACGATGGCACAGCGCCCGCACATCATCATCGTCAATCCCGATCAGTGGCGGGGCGACGTGCTGGGACACGCAGGCAATGCGGCGGCCGTGACGCCCAACCTGGACCAGCTCGCCCAGACGGACGGCGTCTCTTTCCGAAACGCCTTCTGCCAGAACCCGGTCTGCACGCCGAGCCGCTGCTCGTTCATGACCGGCTGGTATCCTCACGTGCGCGGCCACCGGACCATGTTCCACATGCTGCGCCAGGGCGAACCTGTGCTACTCCGGACGCTGAAGGAAAACGGCTACTTCGTCTGGTGGGGTGGCAAGAACGACCTGGTGCCGGGGCAGTACGGCTACGAAGAGACCTGCGACGTGAAGTACGTGCCACCCCGCCCCCTATACCCTAACTTGCACCGCCTGAACGAATGGCGCGGCCAGCCGGGCAGCGACACGTACTACTCATTCTACTACGGCCGGCTCGCGAGGGACGACGACGAACCTCACTACTACGACAACGACTGGGCGATGGTTCTGGGCGCGATCGACCTGCTGCGGGATCCCCCCGCGGACCGACCACTCTGCATCTATCTACCCCTCGGGTATCCTCATCCACCCTATGCCGTCGAGGATCCGTACTACAGCCAGATCGACCGGACGAAGCTCCCACCGCGAATACCCGCCCCCGCGGATTGGGCCGGCAAGCCCAGCCTGCTGAGGGGCATCGCCGAGCGGCAGAACCTGGAGGGCTGGAGCGAGGAGCGTTGGACGGAGCTGCGCGCGACCTACTACGGCATGTGCGCCCGCGTCGACGACCAGTTCGGCCTGCTGATGGACGCGCTGCGCGAGGCCGGGTTGTACGACGACGCGGCCGTCTTCTTCTTCGCCGACCACGGCGACTTCACCGGCGACTACGGGCTGGTCGAGAAGACACAGAACACCTTCGAGGATTGCCTGACGCGTGTGCCGTTCTTGATCAAGCCCCCGGCGAGCGTGGTGGTCGAGCCACGGGTCAGCGACGCGCTGGTCGAGCTGATCGACTTCCCCGCCACAGTGGAGGCGCTGACGGGCATCGTCCCTCAACACACCCACTTTGGCCGTTCGCTGCTTCCCGTGCTGGCGGGGGAGACCGACGAGCACCGCGACGCCGTGTTCTGCGAGGGCGGCCGGCTGCACGGCGAGACGCAGGCGAAGGAGCTGGAGAGCACAGAGCGATATGATCGCCCAGAGGTATCGCAGTACTGGCCGCGCTTGAGTCTGCAGCACGCCGACGGGCCCGAGCATACAAAGGCTATCATGTGCCGGACGAAGGACTTCAAGTACGTCCGCCGCCTCTACGAAGCTGACGAGCTGTATGATCTGCGCACTGACCCCGACGAGGTCCACAATCGCATTGACGACGTGGCGCTCGCTGGCATCCTCGCCGGGCTCAAGGACCGGCTACTAACTCACTACCTGGAGACTGCGGACGTCGTGCCCCCCGATCCGGACAAGCGCTGGTGAGCATTGGCCTGGTCCTAGCGACGTCGACCATCCACCCCGGGACAGGGAAACGGGTGCATTTCAGCCTTGGGGTCAATGTCCTGCGCAACGCGGTGATCCTCCGCCTCGCTGTGACCCCGCGTCGCCAAGTCCCTGAAATGCACCTTTGCAGTTTCGGCCAGCCGCAGGAGGGCCCAGATCATCATGGACCACTGGGAGTGGTGCTACGGGAGACCAGGCGTGGCGCCGAAACTGCTGCCATGTCGTCAGTCCTGCACGCGCAGCGGTGGAGGCTCACCACCAAACTGAAACACACCCCAAGGGAGCCGTATGCCTGAACGCCTCACTGTGGCGTCGGCAATTGCCAGCCCCGAGCTGACAACCTACGAACTCCGCTGGCGGGACGAGCCGATCCAGTTCCGCCCCCTGCGACCCGACGACCGAACACGACTCTTCGAGTACTTCCAGGGACTATCTGCGGAGACACGCTACCTCTACCACCCCCACCCGTTCACGGAAGAGTACGCCGAGCGGTTGTGCGCCCAGAACGGCGCTGAACAGACGGTGCGTATGATCGCGCTGCGCGAGCACGAGGCCAGCAGTCCCGCGCTGGCCTACGTCATCCTCGATTTCGGCCTGAGCGCCGAAGATATGCAGCGCTACCGGGGGTACGATGTTCAGCTCGAGCGCCCGATCTGCCGCATCGGGCCGTCCGTGTCTGACGCCTGCCGCGGGCGGGGGCTGGGCACGGTGCTGATGGAGGCCCTGGGCAGGATCGCGCTTCGGTTCGGTTGCACCCGCATCATCCTGCTGGGAGGCGTCTTCACGATCAACGAGCGGGCGATTGGCTTCTATCAGAAGGTCGGCTTCCGCAAGATGGGCAGGTACGGCATTGAGGAAGGCCCGGAGAGTTGGGACATGATGAAGGAACTTCGGCCGTCACCCTGCCTCGAGGCAGCTCCGTAGCGCCCTGGACTGGCAGTCCTGCAACGGGACCCTGTCCCGCGACTGCCAGTCCTTTGACACACACGCTGAGACCTCGAC
>JAUVSX010000441.1 GCA_030596915.1 Chloroflexota bacterium
CCACTCGCGCACCAAGGACCTCCCGGGCGTCTGCTGCAAGGCAGACATACTCATCGCAGCGGTGGGCAGGCCGGAGATGGTCAAGGCCGAGTGGGTGAAGCCTGGAGCGGCAGTGATCGACGTGGGCATCAACCGCGTTGACGACCCGACAAGGAAGCGCGGATACCGGCTCGTCGGGGACGTTGATTTCAAGGATGTGAACGAGGTGGCTGGCTATCTCACGCCTGTGCCCGGGGGCGTTGGCCCGATGACCATCGCCACGCTAATGGGCAACACGCTCCGCGCAGCCAAGCGGGCCGGAGGACTGATTGACTAGGTCGCGCGGCTGCCGTCGCGCTGGTTGGTCGTCGATACTGGCCGTCGGGCGCGTCGTCCGATGCACACCCTGATATCGATCGACACGGTGCGAGGACCATTCGTCCGCGAGATCGAGGAGATCAGCGGGCAGAACCTGCTTGCGTGCAACCAGTGCGGCATGTGCAGCGCAGGTTGTCCTGTGGCCTCGGCCATGGACATGCTTCCTAGCCAGGTCATCCGGCTGGCACAACTGGGGATGGAAGAGGCCCTGACGGCCGGCGGTCGTGGCGACACGACAGTGTGGCTCTGCGCTTCTTGCCTGGCGTGTGCTACCCGGTGCCCCAAGGGCGTTGATCTTCCGCGCGTGATGGAGGCGCTGCGACAGATCCAGCTACGACGCGGAGCCGTGCGGATGGATCTGGACGCGCTGCCACCGCAGCTCGCCAGGGCCTTACCACAGGTGGCAATCGTTGGCGCCTACAGGAAGTATCTGAAGTAGTGGGAGGCGTGAAACACAGGGGGGGGACCTATCCCTATTACCCGGGCTGCACGCTGTCGACGCAGGCCCGCGCGTACGATCGTTCTGGGCGCGCGGTGGCTGCAGCGTTGGGGATTGGGCTGCAGGAGCTTGCCGAGTGGCAGTGCTGCGGGGCGACGTTCCCCCTAACCATCGACGACTCGATGGCCCTGATCGCCCCAACGCGGGTGCTGTGCCAGGCCCAGGATAGCGGCGAGCGAGTGGTGACGTTGTGCGCAGTCTGCTTCCACGTTCTGAGGCGGTGCCAGGTACTGCTGGCCGACGACGCCCAGATGCTCGAGCGGATCAATTGGTTCATCGAACAAGATTACCGGGGGGAGTTGCACGTAGCGCACTTGCTCGAGGTGCTCCGGGACGACTTGGGATGGAACGCGGTTGGCTCGCGAGTCAGTCGCCCGCTCGACGGGCTGCGCGTCGCGCCCTACTATGGGTGCCTGTTGCTCAGACCCAGAGAGGAGATCGGGCTAGACGACCCAGAAGACCCTTCGATACTTCACGATCTGATTCGCGTTGTTGGCGCTGACCCCGTCGACTTCCCCTACGCAATTGAGTGCTGTGGCTCGTATCTCACCGCGAAAGAGCCGCGCGTGTCAGAGAGACTTTCGCGCGAGATTGTTGCATCGGCACAGGAGTCTGGCGCAGACCTACTGATCACCGCCTGTCCCTTGTGCCAGTTCAACCTGGACTATCCGCAGCGGGAGACCCGCGCCGCGGCGGCGGGCGATGGTCTTCCGGTGATCTACTTCACACAACTCCTGGCCGTGGCCTTCGGCCTGCCACGAGATACCTGGGGGTTCGAAGACCATTACGTGGATCCGATTCCTGCGCTCACCTCGATGGTGGGGATATCCCACGAAGTGTGAGCGCGATGTGTGGCGCGAGACCAGGCCCGGGTGACAGAGCAGCTCGCGCGCCGGAGCCAGCAAGTCGGGCTACCCGAGACGAGTGATGGAAACGACAAGTCTCACAATGCACACGGCCTTCGAGGTTGGCGCCGTGGACCCTCGCCTTTTCGGCGGCTTCCTGGAGCACATCGGGCGCGCGGTGTACGAGGGCGTGTACGACCCGAACTCCGCTTGCGCCAATCAGGCTGGGTTCCGGACAGACGTCGTGGGAGCGCTCCGCCGGCTGGATATGACGGCGATGCGCTATCCAGGGGGTAACTTCGCCTCAGGGTACCACTGGATGGATGGCGTCGGGGCGCGCGATGCCCGGCCTGTCGTTCGCGAGCTCGCGTGGCAGAGCAGAGAACCGAACGAGTTCGGCACGGATGAGTTCATTCGTTTGTGCCGCGAGCTGAGTTGGACGCCGATGATTACGGTGAACCTAGGAACGGGGACACCGGAGGAGGCCCGCGACTGGGTCGAGTACTGCAACTGCCCACCTGACACCAGGTACGCGATGTTGCGTGCCGCCAACGGACATCGCGAACCGCACGGCGTTCGACTCTGGTGTCTGGGTAACGAGATGGACGGCCCGTGGCAGCTCGGGCACGTGCCTGCCGACCAGTACGCGTTGCGCGCGCAGCAGGCAGGCAAGCTGATGAAGGACGTTGACCCCTCGATAGAACTGGTGGTCTGCGGCTCGTCCGGAGTCGGTCTGCCGACGTACATGGACTGGGATCGTCAGGTGCTGGAACACGTGGGCGATTTGGCCGACTACATTAGCCTGCACCGCTACGTGGGCAATCCGGACGGTGACACCCAGGACTACCTCGCGGTGACAAACGCCATTGACCGCCAGATAGAGGAAATGGATGCTGCCTGCCGTTTCTCCCAGGCTCGAAGGAGATCGGGGAAGCGCGCCTACCTCTGCTTCGACGAGTGGAACGTCTGGTACAAGAACCGGCAGATGGACGGCGAGGGCGAGTTCGCCCCGCACCTGATCGAGGAGATCTATAACCTTGAGGATGCCCTCATAGTGGCGGGATTCCTGAACAGCTTTCTCAGGCACGCCGACGTGGTCAAGATCGCAAACCTGGCGCAGATCGTGAATGTCATTGCGCCGATCCTGACACGGGGCGATGAGATGCTCCTGCAGTCGATTTTCTACCCGTTCGAGATGTACTCCCGGCGGCGGGATGGGACCTCGCTGAGGGTCGCGGTCGCGGGGCCTGCGTACGCCAGCAAGACTTACGGACAGGTGAGCGTGGTCGATGCGAGCGTGGTCATCAGTGGAGACCAACTCCACGTATTCACCGTGAATCGTAGCACGAGCGAGACTGCAAGAGTGCAGGTCAAGCTCGCCGACCGGGCCATTATCGGCCTCGATAAGTCGGAGACATTGACCGGACCCGACGCCAAGGCCGCGAACTCATTTGAGCGGCCCGCCGTCGTCGTCTCGCGCCCGTTTTCGGATGCAAGCATCAACGGAGGCCAGGCCGAATTGGCGCTTCCCCCGCTTTCAGTGACGGCGTCGACCTTCGCGCTTGCCTAGAATCAGATCCGTGACGGGACGGGCGGATTCCCGTCGCGCCGAATCGCGAGCGCTACAGATGCGACAAGGAGACTAGGTATGGGGATCTGGGAACAACTGGAGCGGTATCGGAAGGTGCGGGCGCTGCCCGACGGATCAAGGGTTCTGCTACGACCATTGGCAACCGACGATAGAGATGGACTTGTCAACCTCTTCGCCCGAGCCTCGAAGGATGATCTCGCGTTCTTCCGAGACGACGCAGCCGACGCC
>JAUVSX010000016.1 GCA_030596915.1 Chloroflexota bacterium
CCACCATAGACAAGAACGCTCATCCATCCGACGTCATCCGATTGCGCCCCCGTTATTCCACACCCTCCGTAGTCTGCTTGACAGCCACCGGAGATATGCTATACTGCCGCCACGCCAATGACGACCGCCATCCGCTTCTTCCTAGACTACGACGATAATGCTTGCGGTCCTCATGGGCGGCCGACGGTGTGACACGTCGGGTCTGGAGCAGTCCATCGCAGGCCGCCCTGATCTGGGCGGCTCGTTTTGTTTCCGCTCACACCCAAGTATCTTGATCGCACAGGAGGCGACCATGCTGAAGACGCACAACTGCGGCGAGCTGCGGCCCGCGCAGGCGGGGGAGGAAGTCACGCTTGCGGGGTGGGTGAACCGAAGGCGCGACCACGGCGGGCTGGTTTTCTTGGACCTTCGCGATCGCTCGGGGCTTGTGCAGGTCGTGGCCAACCCAAAAACAGCACCGGAGGCGCACGCGACGGCTCAGCAAGTTCGCAGCGAGTACGTCGTCCAGGTGAAGGGCCTCGTGCGGTCACGGCCTGAGGGGCTGGAAAACCCAGACATCCCCACGGGTGAGATCGAGGTCGTAGCCCAGGAGCTCGTTGTCCTGAATCCGGCCAAGACCCCGCCATTCTATATCTACGACGATAGCCCTGTGGATGAGGCCGTGCGTCTTCGATACCGTTACCTGGACCTGCGGCGGCCGCGGATGCAACGAAACATGATGCTGCGGCACCGCGTTGTCACAGCCATTCGTAGCTTCCTGGACGCCCGGGGCTTCATAGAGATCGAGACACCCATTCTCTTCAAGACGACGCCAGAAGGGGCGCGGGACTACCTCGTGCCTAGCCGACTCCATCCTGGCGAGTTCTACGCTCTGCCGCAGTCGCCGCAGCAGCTCAAGCAGTTGCTGATGGTCGCTGGATACGAGCGCTACTTCCAGATCGCCCGCTGCTTCCGCGACGAGGACCAGCGTGGCGATCGCCAGCCCGAGTTCACGCAGCTTGACCTGGAGATGAGCTTCGTTGAGCGCGAGGACGTGATGACGCTGACCGAGGAGTTGATGATCCACCTCGTCGAAGATGTCGCGGACCGCACCCTGCTCCAGAACCCCTTCCCGCGGCTCACGTACCAGGAAGCGATGTCGAAGTACGGCACGGACCGGCCGGACCTGCGCTTTGGGATGACGTTGATTGACGTGTCCGACCTGGTCGCGGGATGCGGCTTCAGGGTATTCCGTGACACCGTTGCCGGCGGAGGTGTGGTTAAGGGCATCCGGGTGCCTAGTTGTGCCGCCTACAGCAGGCGGGAGACGGACGAACTGATTGCGATGGCTCGCGGCGAGGGAGCCGGCGGCCTGGCTTGGCTGTCCGTGGGCCAAGACGGCGCGATTCGCTCCTCGTTCGCCAAGTTCCTCGCAGACGAGGATATAACGGCGCTAGTTGGGCGGATGGCTGGCGAGGCGGGCGACTTGCTGCTGTTCGTCGCGGACAAGGCCTCTGTCACCAACCGCACACTGGGCGCGTTGAGACTGGTCTTGGGGGAAAGGTTGGGGCTGCGTGGTGGCGAGGCGCTCGCCTGCTGCTGGGTGATCGACTTTCCACTGTTCGAGTGGGATGAGGAGCGACAGCGCTGGGATCCGAGCCATCACCAGTTCACCTCGCCACGGGTCGAGGACCTGCCGCTTCTTGACACTGACCCAGGCGCCGCACGGGGCCAGCAGTATGACCTGGTGTGCAACGGCGCGGCGCCGGCGGGAGGCAGTATCCGTATCCATCGCCGCGACGTCCAGGAGAAGATCTTCGATCTGATTGGACTGGACCGGGATGTCGCGCAGGAGCGGTTTGGGCATCTTCTACGGGCGTTTGAGTACGGCACGCCGCCGCACGGAGGGATTGCGCCTGGAATTGATCGGCTAGTGATGCTATTGGCCGGCGAGCCCAACATCCGCGAGGTGATCGCATTCCCCAAGACCCAGCAGGCCGCGGACCTTATGGCGGGCGCTCCTTCGCCGGTGGAGCCCGAGCAGTTGGAGGAGTTGCACATCCGCATCGTTGAGGAGACGTAAGTCCCTGGCAGACTGCCGACAGGGCGTGGCATCCGCGGTTGCGCTAGGCACTCCTTTTCCGGTAGACTGAGAGCAGGCTGTCGTGGTGCGTCTCCACCTTTGAGCATCGTTGGCGCCTGTCGCCGGCCCTCGCACGCAGGGACCGTCGATCTGAGAGCAGTGGGCTACGCGCAATGAACGTTCACCCCAGCAGTTATCAATATGAGGCAAGAAGCCGGCGGTCTGTCCGCCTTCGCCCGAAACGCTGGCAAGATACGCCGAAATCACCGGGTTGCCAGCGCAGTATTCCTGGTCATTTCTGGCGAGAGGTCCTTATTGAGAATTGCTGCGTACACCCGCACTGACTTGCAGGTTTGGGAGAGGCATGGTATAGTTCAGGTAGCCCTGCTGTGTACGTGATTGCCGCTTGCGTTTTGAGCCAACACCTATCAAAAGGGGACTCTCCTTCAGTTGGGGATGCGGTAGCCCACGGGCAAGGCAGAGCCGCTGAGCGGGTCCCCACCTGCGAAAGCAGGTTCAAAACTCGTCGGCACGCGGCACCGCGGGGCTTGTTTTGTGGACTGATCAGACATCACGCGCCGCGGCTCGTGCGATGGCGTGGAGCTGGGCGGTTCACTTGGCGGGGCGGCCCGGACGTGCTGTCCTCTCTCTTCTCACCTGAAGCACTGTTGGCTGTCAGACTACGTCGAGGTGCGCCGTGCTGCGAGACCGGGTATCGAAAGACATCTACATCTTCACGAGCGAGCTCTACGCACGAGTAACCGCCGGCCTGATTGTTACGGACGCGGGCTCAATCCTGATCGATACGCTGCCGTTTCCTGACGAGTCTCGCCAGATCGCGGCGTTCGGTGCCAGGGTATCTCTCCCCGGTGTGAGGTACGTGATCCTCACGCACTACCACGCGGATCACTCGTATGGCGCATACCTGTTTCCCAGGGCCCGTGTGATTGCGCACGCCACCTGTCGCGAGCTTCTCGTGGAGGTCGGCGCCCCCGCGCTAGCGGAGGCGCAGAGGGAGGTGCCCGAGCTCCAGGAGGTGACGCTTCGCCTGCCCGACATCACGTTCGATGAGGGGGAGACAGGGCTGCAAGTGGGGGGAAGGGTCGTGCGCCTCTTCCACGCCCCAGGACATACCAGGGATCTCACGATGGCCTACGTGGAGGATGCCCGGGTGCTATTTGCGTCCGATACCGTGATGCCTGTGCCCTCGATCGTGGACGGCGACATCGATGTGCTGCGCGCCTCGCTGCGAAAGGTGACGGAGCAGCCTGTCGAGAATATGGTGCAAGGCCACGGTGAGGTGATCCTGCGCGGCGAAGTCCCCGAAGCGGGCGATAGAAGCCTGGCCTATCTCGATGCGATCGAGGCCAGGGTCGCCGCTGCCTTCGAAAGTGGCGATGGGGCGGATGTGTTGGCAGGCACGAACATTGAGGAGTTCGGACTTTCACGCATCCCGCTGAATGGATTGGTGCAGCAGATCCACGTGGCGAATATGCGCGCGCTGTATGAGCGGATGGGCGGGACGTGGCAGCAGGCACCGCTCGATCTCGCGCTGTAGTTCCTTCTCGATCTCTCCCTCACGGGCACGAGGAGTGCTCAATCCTCCCGTTGGTCGCAAGAAGCCGGCCCATACGCCGAGAGGTGTCCTCCTGCGCTCTGCGCTTGACACAAGGGCGTTTACGTGGCATAATCAGGTCAACTGAATAGGATCGCTGCCAACAGGCGGTGATGGAGACGAGTAGGCGGGTCTGACCGGCCCAGAGAGCCCGATAATGGTGTGAGCCGGGCGCGGGAGCCTCGCCGAAGATCCCTCCGGAGCTGCTGACCGAAAGGCCGTTGGCCGAGTAGACTCAGACGAATTCGTCCCTCGTTACCGGGACGCGGCGATGATCGTCGCTGATTGAGAGGTCCTGCTATGGCAGGGCAACTAGGGTGGTACCGCGGGAGCGCAACTCTCGTCCCTTGGGGCGGGAGTTCTTCGTTTGTGGGGAGGCTATGATGGGAGGTTCTGCGTTCGTCGTGAGGCCGGGCAGGGAGAGCGATATGCCGGAGATGCTTCGTCTCTGGCGAGACATGATGGACTACCATGCTCAGGCGGACCCGCGGTTCCGACCCAAGCCGTCGCCGGAGGGCGAGCAAGCCTGGGAGTGCCATATTCGGGAGCACATCTGGGGCCACGGTGATTGGTGCGTCTTCGTTGCTGAGGAGGATGGCCGGGTCGTCGGCCACGCAGTGGGCATGCTGCGCGAGCCCTACCCGGTCTTCGAACCAGGCTGCTACGGCGAAGTGATGGACATTGTCGTCGACCCAGCAGCGAGGAGACAGGGTGTGGGACAGGCGCTGTTTTCAGCGCTTGAGGTCTGGTTCCGCGAGCGGGGGGCGGGACACCTGCAACTGCAGGTAGCCCACCGCAATACAGCTTCCCAGGCATTCTGGCGGGCGATGGGCTGCACCGACTATATGGACACTCTGTGGTACGACCTGGAGGCGGAATGACGGAACTGGGCCTACAGCTCGACGACCCAGCCCCAGTAGTCGGGTCGTTCCTGGAGTTGGATCTCGTTGAGCGCCTGGCGGAGCATCGCGGCTCTCGGCCCGGGGTTCCCGTCACCGATAGCGTGGTCCACGCCACGGTAGTTGATTCTCGTGACCGGGGAGAGGACCGCGGCCGTGCCACTGTAGAAGGCTTCGACTGCGTCAGTCAGGACCTCTTCGATGGGCACCAACCGCTCGACAACGTTCCAGTGGAAGATCTCTTTCGCGACGGTCAAGATGGAGGCGCGGGTGATGCCGGGCAGGATGGAGCCCAAAGCAGGCGTGACCAGCGTGCCGTCATACAGGATGGCGAAGAAGTTGGCGCCGCTCAACTCCTCGATGTAGCGGTCCTCCCGGGCATCGAGGTAGAGGGCATCGACGCAGTCCATCGCCTTGGCAGCCTTCTGAGGCTGAAGGGAGCTTGCGTAGTTCCCGGCGACCTTGACTGCGCCTGTGCCATGTGGAGCCGCCCGGTGGGCGGAGGACAGGACAACCACGCTGTCACCGCCCATGTACTGGCCCACCGGACACCCGTAGACGAGGAACGTGTACTCCTTGGCTGGCTGGACACCGAGCACGGGGCCCGATCCGAACAGGAGCGGCCGGATGTAGAAACTGCCCTTCTGATATCCAGGGACCCACTTGATGTTGGTCCTGACGACGGCAAGGGCCGCGTCGAGGAAATCGTTGACGGGTGGCGCTTCCATAAGCAGGCGGGCGGCAGATTGGCGCATTCGGCGGGCGTTGTCGATGGGCCGGAACAGGACAATCTTGTCCTCGCGCGTTCGGCGGGCCTTGAGCCCCTCGAACGTCGTCTGGCCATAGTGCAGCACGTTCGCGCCTGGGGAGAGCTCGAGCGTTGCACCAGCGTGTTCGAAGAGCTGGCCGGGCTCCCAACCGGCCTCGGTCGTCCAGCGGGCGACCCACATCGCGTCGAGTTCGCAGTAGCTGAACGTGAGAGCATCGTCCCAGCCGGGCTGCAGTTGTTGGCGGGGTGATTGGTCTGTGAACGGTCGAAGCATCGAGTTGGCCTCCGTCTGACTGAGGTACGTAGTGGGTGCCATTCTAATCCAAACAACACCCCGTGTCAAAGGGGATGAGCGGAATCCTGACGACGAGCGAAGAGCCGAGAGACCTGCGGCGAGAACGGATCGGTTGGGGATTCCTTGCCAGGTCACGGCAGCACCCTGGCACCGTTGGTCTGCCGATAGTGCCTGGACGACAGCGAGGCAGAGGTCTCAACGGTGGGGGGCTGTTCTCCCCCCCGTAACAACACACCCAAGGAGATGAGTACCGTGTTCGAGCCAGTGCCCCCAAGTGTTGACTTCACGGAACAGGAGCACCGAGTGCTGGGTTTCTGGGACGAGACAGACGCGTTCCGGAAGCTGATCGCGTTACGCAAGGATGGCCCACGTTGGTCGTTCATCGACGGTCCAATCACAGCCAACAACCCGATGGGAGTCCACCACGGCTGGGGGCGCACGTTCAAGGACCTGTACCATCGCTACAGGGCGATGAGGGGCTTCCAGACCCGCTACCAGAACGGATTCGACTCCCAGGGTCTGTGGGTCGAGGTCGAGGTGGAGCGTGCCCTGGGTTTCACCTCGAAGCGAGACATCGAGGCATACGGCATTGGCCGGTTCGTGCGCAAGTGCAAGGAACGCGTGCTGCGATACGCGGCTGTCCAGACCGAGCAATCCATTCGCCTGGGGTACTGGATGGACTGGAACGACCCGGAGCAACTCCGCGACCTGGCTGACAGAATGTCGGAGGATTCCGCCACCGTGATCACAGTCCAAGGCGCCGACGGCTCTGTCACCGACACGGTGGAGGGGGTCGTATCCAGGCTCGGTCTGCCCGAGCTAGGAGGTTCCTACTTCACGTTCTCGTCCGAGAACAACTACATGATCTGGACGTTCCTCAAGCGCTGCTGGGAGCGAGGCTGGCTGTACAAGGGGCGCGACGTGATGCCCTGGTGTCCGCGCTGCGCGACGGGCATCAGCCAGCACGAGATCGTTACGGAGGGGTATCGTGAGGTGATACACCCTGGGGTGACGCTGCGCTTACCGCTGCGCGACCGTCCGGGGGAGAGCCTGCTTGTTTGGACGACAACCCCGTGGACACTGACAAGCAACGTCGCAGCCGCAGTCGGCCCCGAATTGACCTACGTCAAGGTTCGTCAGGGGCACGAGGTCTTGTATCTGTCCAAGGGCACCGTGGCGGTGCTCGATGGCGACTACGAGGTGCTGGCTGAACTCAAGGGTACGGCCCTGGAGGGCTGGACGTACGACGGGCCGTTTGACGAGCTCGAGGCCCAGCAGGCTGCTGGCGGTCCACAGGCGCATCGGGTGATCCTCTGGGATGAGGTTGGGGAGGCCGAGGGCACCGGCATAGTGCACATGGCGCCGGGCTGCGGGGCTGAAGACTTCGTTCTGGCCAAGGAACATCACCTCCCTGCCATCGCGCCGCTGGATGGCGAGGGCGTGTTTGTGCCTGGCTTTGGCGCCTTCACCGGCCGGCACGTCTCGGAGAGCGCGGAACTCGTCTTTGATCATCTGCGGACGAAGGGGCGCCTGTACAAGGTGGCCGACTATGCGCACCGCTACCCAGTCTGCTGGCGCTGCGGAGTTGAACTCGTCTTCCGACTCGTGGACGAGTGGTTCATCTCCATGGACGAGTTGCGCCACGATATGATGGCTGTGACCCGCCAGATTCGTTGGATTCCGTCCTTCGGCCTGGACCGGGAGCTGGACTGGCTGCGCAACATGCACGATTGGATGATCAGCAAGAAGCGGTACTGGGGCCTTGCGCTGCCGATCTGGGAATGCGCTAAGTGCGGCCACTTCGAGGTCATCGGCGACAAGCGGGAGCTCATGGACAAGGCAGTCGCCGGTTGGGAGGAGTTCGAGGGGCACTCACCCCATCGGCCCTGGGTGGATTCCGTGCGCATCCGCTGCACGGAGTGCGGCGCCGAGGTGAGCCGAATCCCGGAGGTGGGGAACCCCTGGCTCGATGCAGGCATTGTTAGCTTCAGTACGTTGCAGTACAGGACCAATCCCGACTTCTGGAGAACGTGGTATCCCGCTGACTGGATAAGCGAGTCGTTCCCCGGGCAGTTTCGGAACTGGTTCTACAGCCTCCTGGCGATGGCCACGGTACTGGACAATTCGCCGCCGTTCAAGGCGTGCTTTGGCTACGCCACACTCCTGGCGGAGGACGGCCGGGAGATGCACAAGTCATGGGGCAATTCTATCGAGTTCAATCAGGCCGCCGATCGAATGGGTGTGGACGTTATGCGCTGGCTGTACTGCCGGCACAAGCCGGAGACCAACCTGCTCTTCGGCTACGGGCGCGCGGATGAGGTCCGCCGGCAGTTCCTCATCCCGCTCTGGCACGTCTACTCGTTCTTCGTGACCTATGCCAACATCGATGGCTGGTCGCCGGACCGAGGCGGTTCTGTCGCGGGGGAGATGACGGCACTGGACCGCTGGATCCGGGCACGGTTGAACCAGGTGCTCGTTCAGGTGACGGAGCGGCTTGAGAACTACGATGCCTACGGTGCGACGCTCGCGGTCGAGCCCTTGCTACAGGATCTGACCAACTGGTACGTTCGCCGCAGCCGGCGCCGGTTCTGGAAGAGCGAGCAGGACGCGGACAAGGATGCGGCCTACGCCACGCTGTACGGGGTGCTGACGACGCTCAGCCGGATGCTGGCGCCATTCGTGCCCTTCGTGTCCGAGGTGATCTACCAGAACCTGGTTCGGTCTCTCGACGCGGATACGCCGGAGAGCGTGCATCACACTGACTGGCCGGCCGTTGACCAGAGTCTGATCGACGACGATCTTCTCGCGGGAATGGGGCTGGCGCGCGAGATCGTAACTCTCGGCCACGCTGCTCGCGCCGGTCGCAACCTGAAGGTTCGGCAGCCTCTCGCGGAGGCATTGTTGCACCTGGAGGGAAGCCCTGTCGGCCTGAGCGATGAGTTGATCGCGCTGGTCCGGGACGAGCTGAACGTCAAGGAGATATCGTTCGTCGAGTCCGCCGACAGCCTGGTGACGTACCGGCTGCTCCCGGACAACAGGCTTCTCGGTCCGCGCTTTGGGCGCCGGTTCCCTGCGGTTCGTGCCGCGCTGGCCGCCCTGGATGCGGTACCCTCGGTGCGTCGGCTGAGAGCGGGCCTGCCGCTCACCGTGAGCGTCGGAGGAGAGGATGTGCAGCTCGCACCTGAGGAGGTCCTGATCCGCGAGGAGCCTCGCCAAGGGCTAGCGGTCGTCTCTGAGCGTGGCGTGACCGTGGCCGTGGATGTCGCAATCACGCCTGAACTGGCAAGCGAGGGGTTGGCACGGGACGTGATCCGCCGGATCCAGAACCTGCGAAAAGTGGCAGGCTTCGAGCTGGACGATCGGATTCTCACGACCTACGAGGCGGACGCCGAGCTGAGTGCCGCGATCGATGAATGGCGAGAGCGGATCGCTGGCGAGACCTTGAGCGTGGAGTTACGAGCGGGCGAGCCGGGCGAAGACGCGGCGGTGGGCGAGGAGCGGATCGGGGAACACGCGCTGAGGCTTGGGGTCCGGAGAGTGTGATCCCCCTTTGCAGCGTCGGCGTCGCGTGAGGGGAGGAGCCCGCTGGTGCGCGCGATCCGTGTTCCTGCCCAGGCGGGGAAGGGAGACACGGGCGGCTGGTCGGTCTTCACCCAGCGTCGCTCGTTCTGCGGTGGCCCGCCGCCTCGCTGTTCTTGCCAAAGCTGTCCGGCTGGAGTAGAATACGTGCGCTGGCAACGCAAGTTGGGTTGGAGGACAGATGCCGTTTTCGTATGAGAGAGCCCGGCGGGAGCTGCTCAAGGAGCAGGAGGAACTCAGAGAGCAGTTGGAGCACCTGGAGACGGCCGGGTACGAGGGCATTGGCCACAGCAGCCACATGGCTGAGGACGCGACTGAGGCCTTCGAGCAGGCCGTAGGGGTCGCGCTGCGCCGCCAGCTCGAGTCCTCGCTGGACGAGGGGGAGCGAGCACTGGTGAAGCTGGACAACGGTGTCTACGGGATCTGCGAATCGTGCGGAGCCCGGATCGACCGTGCGCGGCTGAAGGCTCTCCCCAGCGCCGGTTGCTGCATCACCTGTCAGGCTCGTCACGAGTACAACGGAACGCGAGTGAAGTCGCGTTGAAGGAACGGCGTTGGACCGCCTGGATCATCCCCACGGTGGCGGTGCTCGTCGTCGTGGCCGATCAGGTGAGCAAGTACCTGGTCAGGACGCGCCTGTTGGCAGGCCAGTCGTGGGAGATCGTTGAGTGGCTCAGGCCGGTCGTCCAGATCACCCACGTGACCAATACCGGCGTGGCGTTCGGGCTCTTTCCTGGGCTGGGCGGCCTGGGTGCCATCGTGTCCGGCGTGATCGCCGTCGTGATTATCATCTACCAGCGCCAGGTCGCACCCGAGCAGTGGCCGATGCGGTTTGCGCTGGGCTTGATGCTCGGCGGCGCGCTGGGCAACTTCATAGATCGAGCCTTCCGTCAGGGGATCGTGGTCGATTTCATCGACCTGAACTTCTGGCCACTTCGTGGGTGGCCCGTGTTCAACATCGCAGACAGCTCCGTCGTCGTCGGGACCGTGCTGTTGCTCCTGCTGATGGTTTGGGAGGAGCGGCGGGGCGAGGCCAGCGCGCCGGTCGCCGAATCTAGCTAGATCCGATCACCAGACTGGACGCTTGGGTCCGGTTGATACGATGCGAACGGGGCTCGTCTCCTCTGGAGGACGAGCCCTGCGCCTTTCGGGTCAGCGGCCGCCATTCGGCCCGCACGATGCGGGGCGTACGCCGCATTTGTGCAACGGATAGCGCGTGCCACGATGCTGCAAGGACCCGCGGCCGGCGGGCAGGGCGGGCGCGCCAGGCGAGGCACGCCCAGGACGGAGAGGGGACGATGGCACGGGAGATAACGTTCGCGGTCGAAGAGAGTGGCGGCCGGCTTGACCAGGCTGTGGTGGCTCGATTGCCCGACCTCAGTCGCGCCCAAGTGCAGCGACTGATCAAGTCAGGTCAGGCGCTGGTCAACGGGCGGCCTAGCAAGCCCGCCTACCAGGTGATAGCCGGCGATCAGGTCCTCGTAATCGTGCCTGAGGATCCGGAGACCGCCATTGAGGCAGAGTCCATCCCTCTTGACATAATCTTCGAGGAGGACTCCCTGCTTGTGGTCAACAAGCCTGCGGGAATGGTTGTGCACCCAGCGCTAGGACATACGAGCGGTACGCTGGTCAACGCCCTTCTATTCCACTGCCCTCAGATTGCCGACGTAGGAGGCATTGAGCGCGCCGGGGTGGTCCACCGGCTCGATCGCAACACCTCTGGCCTGCTGGTCATCGCGAAGAACGAGGACACCCGGCAGGCGCTCCAGCGGCAGTTCAAACGGCGACGCGTGCTCAAGGCCTACGTTGCGCTCTCCGAGGGACGAGTCGAGCCGCGGGAGGGGATTATCGAGTTGCCGATTGGTCGGAGCAAGCAGGACCGCAAGAGGATGGCTGTTGTGCGAACGGGTCGCGATGCGCGCACGACGTACCGGGTGGTCGAGACCTTTCGCGACCACTCGCTGCTGGACGTACGCCCGCACACGGGGCGCACACACCAGATCCGCGTCCACTTTGCCTGGATGGGCTACCCGCTCGTCGGCGATACCGTGTACGGGAGCCGGCGTCAGCCTCTGATTAAGAGTCGTCACTTCCTTCACGCCGCGCGCCTGGGGTTCCTGCACCCGACTACGGGTGAGGAGGTGGTCTTCCAGGCGCCCCTGCCGCCGGAGCTGGAGGCCGTCCTCACCCGGCTGCGCAAGGGCCGCTAGGCCTGAGGTCGGGAGGCACAACAAGCTCCGTCTGAGAGGCGGGGAGCGGATGGCCTTCCGTCCAGCCTGCTGCATCGGCGTCACCGAGTCCGGTCTGGGGATGGTGGGGCTGATGGTCGGGTGCGACCTGGCGTTCCTGGAGCGGCTCGTAGCCGCGTTCTCGATGGCGCGGCAACTCGTAGTGTAGAGAGGAAGAGATGGGCAAGCAAACAATCCCACAAATTGAGCAATGGGGCACCCATGAGGTTGCTCTTCATGGCCCCAGCGAAGGGAACCCGTTCCTGGATGTGCGGCTCAGCGCGACGTTCTCGCACGGCCATCGTCAGGTGACGGTTGACGGGTTCTACGACGGGGATGGGGAGTACCGGGTCCGCTTCATGCCAGATGCGCAGGGCGAATGGCGCTTCGTGACGCAGAGCAACGCGGGTGGGCTGGATGGCGCCTCCGGGGAGTTCGTCTGCACCGAACCTTCGGAGAATAACCACGGACCGGTGCAGGTGACAAACACGTACCACTTCGCATACGCGGACGGCACGCCTCACCGCCCATTTGGCACGACATGTTATGCCTGGGCCCACCAGGGCGACGCGCTGGAGCAGCAGACGCTGGAGACGCTCCGGAGCGCGCCATTCAACAAGATGCGGATGTGCGTCTTCCCGAAGGATTACGAATTCAACCGCAACGAGCCCGTGTACTATCCGTTCGAGCGGACCGAGGATGGCGACTGGGACTTCACGAGGTTCAGCCCGGGCTTCTTCAGGCACTTCGAGGGGCGCGTTGGAGAGCTGCGCGATCTGGGCATCGAGGCTGACGTGATTCTCTTCCACCCCTACGATCGCTGGGGCTTCGCGGACATGGGCCCTGAGGCGGATGACCGGTATGTCCGCTACGTTGTCGCCCGCCTATCCGCCAACCGCAATGTCTGGTGGTCGCTGGCCAACGAGTATGACCTGATGCAATCGAAGCGCATGGCTGACTGGGACCGCTTCTTCCGAATCATCCAGCAGTGCGATCCCTACCAGCACCTGCGTTCAATTCACAATTGGCGCGCTTTCTACGATCATAGCAAGCCCTGGGTCACTCATCAGAGCATCCAACGCAAGGACCTGGAGCAAACGGGCCGGTGGCGTGAGCTCCACCGGAAGCCGGTCGTCGTCGATGAGTGCGGCTATGAGGGGAATATCGACCGGGGCTGGGGCAACTTGCCTGCGTGGGAGCTTGTCCGAAGGTGCTGGGAAGGGGCCGCTCGCGGCGGGTACGTAGGCCACGGGGAGACGTACGTGAATCCCGACAATGTTCTTTGGTGGTCGAAGGGTGGTGTGCTGCGCGGGGAGAGCCCTGTACGCATCGCATTCCTTCGGGAGGTCCTCGAAGATGCGCCGGCCGAAGGCCTCGACGATATGAGCGAACACGACATGGCCTGCGCGGGCAAGGCGGGCGAGTACTACCTGATGTATTTCGGGTTTCGCCAGCCAGCTTTCCGCCAGCTGCAGCTGCCTAGCGAAGTGGAGGGCAGGGGTGAGAGCATGGACACGGGGGAGATGACGATCACGCTCGTGGAGGGCACGTGCTCAGGTGAGTGCGAGGTACAGCTTCCGGGCAAACCCTACATCGCCCTGCGAGTCAGTAGAGCTGGATAGGCCCAATGCGGTGGTATTCTTCGCAGGGGCCGCGCGCGCCAACCTTGCGGGCACAGTCGAGAGCCAGCCATTCAAGCAATGTCTGATTGGCCCGACAGGGACCGGGCACAGGAGGTGCTAGCGAGAATGAACACAACAGAGAAGCGTAAGACCCCAATACCGTCATTCGCCGAGTTGAAGCGGCGCGGCGCGAAGGTTACGATGATCACGGTGTACGACTACCCATTTGCTCGGCTCGTGGACCAAACTCAAGCTGAGCTGATACTGGTCGGCGATTCGCTGGGTATGGTTTTCCAGGGACTCGAGCATACAAACCCCGTGACCCTGGACGAGGTCATCTATCATGTCAAAGCCGTGCGACGCGGCGCTCCGAACACGCTCGTCGTGGGTGACATGCCTTTCATGAGCTACCAGGTCAGTCCCGAACAGGCCTTGGCGAGCGCCGGCAGGGTCGTCAAGGAGGGTGGGGCCGACTGCGTCAAGATGGAGGGCGGCGCCTACTTGGCGCCCTACGTCCACAAGATCGTCGAGGCGGGGATTCCAGTGATAGGCCACATCGGCCTGACTCCTCAAAGCGCGTCGGCCCTGGGAGGGTTTCGGTTGCAGGGCCGCACGCCCGCGGAGGCTGAGCAGCTCATCGAAGACGCCAGGGCGCTGGAAGAGGCTGGTGCATTCGCGATGGTTCTCGAGTGCATCCCCAGTGGTGTGGCCAAGGCAGTCACCTCGGCTGTCGGCGCGGTGACGATTGGGTGCGGCGCAGGTCCGCACGTGGATGGTCAGAACCTCAACGCCTACGACATCCTCGGTCTGTTTGAGAAGTTCGAACCCAAGTTCGTGAAGCAGTACAAGGACCTGGCTCCCGCCGTACGGTCCGGCTTCGACGCCTTCACTGAGGAGGTGAGATCGGGCCGCTATCCGGCGGCGGAGAACTGCTTCACAGGCGGGCCGGAGATCCGGGCTGTGTACCCACCAGACCTGCCGGGCTAGGGAGGGTTAGCGATGACGTCTGCGAAGAAGGCGCGGGGGCCGCTGCGCAGCTCGATTATGACGGAGGGCGTCGACCGGGCGACGCATCGGTCGCTGATGTACGCGATGGGGTGGGACCAGGCTCATCTGAGACGGCCGCTGGTGGCTGTCGTCAATTCCTTCAACGAACTGGTACCTGGGCACGTGCACCTCCAGGCTCTGTGCCAGGCCATCAAGATGGGCATAGCAGAGGCCGGAGGCACGCCCTTCGAATTCCCGTCGATCGCAGTATGTGACGGTCTGGCGACTGGACACGCTGGGATGCGAATGCCGATGGTCAGCCGAGAGCTGATCGCCGACTCGGTCGAGCTGATGGTGACAGCGCATGCGCTCGACGCGATGGTGTTGCTGACCAACTGTGACAAGATCACGCCAGGGATGCTGATGGCGGCCGGGCGCCTCAACATCCCGGCTATCGTCGTAAGCGGTGGTCCAATGGAAGCTGGATGCTTCCAGGGCGCGCAGGTGTGCTACACGGACCTGATCGAGGCTGAGGCTCTGGTTGCGCGAGGGGAGCTGAGCGAGGAAGACCTGGCGCGGTTTGAGCGTGCGGCGAACCCGGGTCCGGGGTCGTGCGCGATGATGGGCACGGCCAACACGATGACCATGCTCACCGAAGCGCTGGGGATGACGCTGACCGATGGCGCGCTGATCCCTGCGACCCACGGCGCCCGAGTCAATCTGGCGCGCCGCGCCGGGATTCGGGTCGTCGAAATGCACAACGAGGGAATACTGCCCCGCGACATTATGACCGTGGAGGCGTTCGAGAACGCGATCGCGGACGACATGGCGATCGGGGGTTCTACCAACACGTGCCTTCATCTGCCCGCCATCGCTCACCAGGTGGGGATCGAGCTGACGATGAATCACTTCACGCAGATCTCGGACAAGACGCCGCACCTCGTGCTGCTCAAACCGGCGGGGAAGTACTTCGCTCAGGACCTGTACTGGGCAGGAGGCATACCGGCGCTGATGGGTGAGATGGCGCGCCACGGATTGGTCCGCCCGGACTGCCTGACGGTCACAGGGGAGACGATTGCCGAGAACATCGAGGGGCGCGACGTTCGTGATGAGGACGTCATCCATCGCGTGGCGAGGCCGATTGGTCGCCAGGGTGGTATCTCGATCCTGTACGGCAGCCTGGCGCCGGGTGGTGCGGTGGTCAAGCGAGTTGCCGTCGCCCCCGAGATGATGGATCATTCAGGGCCCGCCCGCGTCTTTGATCAGGAGGAGACCGCGTTGGAGGCCATCTTTTCCGGAAAGATCGTGCCCGGCGATGTGGTCGTGATTCGCTACGAAGGTCCGAAGGGCGGACCCGGGATGCGTGAGCAGCTACTGCCAACATCGGCGATCATCGGGATGGGACTCGGCAAGTCGGTGGCGCTGGTCACGGATGGCCGCTTCTCCGGTGCGACGCAAGGCGCGTGTATCGGCCACGTGACGCCCGAGGCATACCTCGGCGGACCCATCGCCCTGGCGGAGGAAGGGGACATCATCAGGATCGACATCCCTGGGGGAACGGTAGCCCTCGACGTTCGGCCGGACGTCCTCCGAATGCGCAAGGTAGCGTGGCGGCTGCCAGCACGAACGGAACTAGAGACCGGGTGTCTGTTGGAGCGGTACCGCCGGCTGGTCGGCTCCGCGATGGAGGGGGCGAGGCTGGCTTAGCTATCCTCAGTTGAGCGGCCGTACGTCGCACAGACTGCATCAGAGCCCCCTGGCACCGCAGCGCGCACCAGGCAGGTCAGGTGGTC
>JAUVSX010000214.1 GCA_030596915.1 Chloroflexota bacterium
GTATTCTGATTGTAGACTTCCAGGAAGAAATCCACGCCCCGCTCCGGCTCAGTGACGATTGTCCCGTACTGCTCCGAGGCGTACTTCCACCACAGACATGAGTTGTAGCGCATGTCAACGCTGGTGATGTCGTTATTGGGGGCCGCGAGGTATTCGTTCACCTGACTGTTGAATGACGAGCCAACAGCCAGGGCGCCGGCCCAGTGGTCGATGTTGGTGAACCAGTTGTCCTCGCTCGCGCGCGCCGTCCCCTCTTTCAGGAACTTCGTCTGTATCGCCACTCCTGTCCCCGTGTCGTGGGCATATTGCACCCGGTGGGTCAACTCGTGCCCCAGAACCTTCTGAGCCCGCTCATCGGTGGTGAAGCATCCGGCATAGGCCGAGATGTAGTTCACGCTCCAACCGGTTTCGCCGTTGCACACGGCGGTGTCCGACAAATGTACACGGAGCTTACCGCTGTACTTGGGCTCGCCGAAGCCCAGCGCGACAAAGCGGTTCCAGTAGTCCTGAACCCTGTCCGCGGCCCATTCCGCTTGAGCCTCCGTTGTCCTGTTGGTCGAGTAGTAGACGCAGAACTTGGTCCGCTCCACGCAAAACGGCAGCCCGGCCGGCCCTGATGGGCAAGTCGTAGTTGTGCAGGTCACCGGTGACGCCGCTTCGAGCGACGGAGAAGCGGGATCAGCCCGTGGCGCGGCAGGACCCAAACTCAATGTGACTGGAGAGCTGTATTCTCGACCGGGTGGGCCAGCCTGGCTGTCGGTCGATAGCTGGGACAACACCACCAAAGCAAACAGCACCCCGACGAGAAGCAAGATCAGATAGCGTCGACGACTGTTCGACATCGGACTAACTCCTTTCCCCGGATCCTCGCATCAGCGAACCGATGCACCCCGTCGACATCTCTGGCGGCGTGGCTTCTTGGGGACGTGCCTCCTGTAGCGTCAGTAACGCGCAACTGGCGCTTTCCCCCCGGCCGCGCAGGACCTACGAGACCTCGCCTCCTATCTCGGCCGATATCCAGACCGCGCCCATCGAATGCGAAAGCCCCCACACCCTGACAGCGGGGGGCTCGACGATGCGGCGATGTATGCCGGCAGGGCGCTGTCTTCACGTTGGTCACGGCCTGGGTTAGGCGAGGCCCGAAGGCTCATTGCTTCTTGTCAGTATAGGCGACATGGGCGGCGAGTCAAACGCCAAGGTGCATTTCAGGTACTGGGCGACGCAGGGTCATTTCGCGGCAGAGGGTGACCGGGGCGTACGGGGCTTCTGCCCCAATAGGAAATGCACCCGAGGTCGGCGGGGAGAGGAATCTGCCCGGTGTCGGATAGTCCATATGGCAGACCCCGCCACGCTCAGCGGTGCACGGGCTGGCGGAAACCCACCTGCAGGGTACCGGTCCGGCGCGGCGCAGCCCGCTGCCGGAGCCAGACCCCGTGACCCTGTCATGCGCGGTAGCAGCCGCGGGCCTCCGCACGAACATCCTCGCGGATACGCCGTCGACCGCCTCGCCCGCGTCAACCCGGCTGCGACAGAGACGCCCCCTCTATCTCTTCCTATACATGACCCGTTCTTCGAAATCCCGCTGCACGTCCGCGCCCAGCCAGCGCAGCCCGATCGCGCCGCCGCTCATCTTCGCCACGACGATCGTCTGGCACAGCCGCTCCATCATCTCGCTGACCTGCACCGTATCCTCGATCGACGGCCCCCACACGATCAGCCCGTGGTTGTCGAGGATGATGACGTTGTGCGCCACCTGCTCCCCCGCCGCTTCCGCCAACTCCGGCGTGCCCGGATGCAGATACTCCACGCGCCCGATGTTGCTCAGGTAGGCCATCGACTCCGGGAACAGGTCCAGCCGCAGCTCAACGTCAGAGCAGGCGACGAGGGTCGTATAGAAGGCGGATGAGTGCAGGATCGCCTGCGCCTGGGGCTGGTTCACGTAGATCGCCCTGTGCATCGGAGTCTCCGTGGACGGCTGTACCTCCCCTTCGTACTCTCCGGTCGCGAGCGAGCAGCGCACCAGGTCCTCGGGCGCCAGCCGGTCGAGCCTCGAGCGGCGTTTCGAGATCACGATCTCCTGATCATTCAGGCGCGCGCTGATGTTCCCTGCGCGCCCAACGACCAATCCGCGTTCTACACATACGCGACCGAAGTCATTCAATTGACCACACGCAGTCTGATAATCCACTCCATTCACCTCATCAGTTGTAATCTGTTAGGCCGGCAGGCGCTTCCTCGGGACCCGCTTGCACGCTGCGCTTGGTCCCAAGCACCACCACCAGCACCCCGCCAATCACGACCAGCCCGCCGACCGCCATTATAGGCGTGATTCTCTCGTGCAGCAGCAACACGCCCGCAATGGCCGTGACCAGCGGCACGCCGGTGCTGGCGACAGCCGTCGTCGTGACGCCCCAGCGCCGGATCATCAGGAACGATATCGAATACCCCAGGAAGGCGCCGACAAGCCCGCTCCAAAGCAGCGCCGCCCACCCCTGCCAGGCCACCCCGCTCAGGTCAGGGACTCCCTCGATCAGCAGCGCCAGCGGCGCCACCAGCAGCAGCCCAACCGTCATCTGCCCGCCGGTCACCACGAGCGCGTCCTCCCCCGTGAGCCGCCTGCGCAGCAGGATGTTGCTCACCGCGACGCTCAGCGCATTCACGGCGATGAGCAGCGTCCCCACCCACAGCGCCTGTGCGGACTCGGCCACCCCGGCCACGCCTGCGCCTCCCCACACGACCAGCGACGCGCCCAGAACCGCCGCCGCGACGCCCCACACGGTGCGCCGCGTCAGCCGTTCGTCAGCCAGGAAGAAGTGCGCCAGCACGACGCTGAACACCGGAATCAGGTTCATCATGATCGCCAGCAGCGTGCTGCTGACCAGCCGCAGCGCTTGGGCGCTGAGCATGTACGGCAGGCCCACGTTCAGGACGCCTACAAGCACCACTATCCGCACCGTGGGTCCCTCCCACCGCACGCGACGCCCCGTGATCAAGAGAACCAGCAGGAACGCGACCACGACGACGGCGAGCCGCACCATCGTAAACGTGATCGGGGGAAAGTACGCGACACCGACCCGGATGGCCACCAGCCCGGTGCCAAAGCAGGTGCAGAGCAGCGCCCCTGCGCCGAGGACTCTGACATCCTTCATCTTGGGATCACTAGCGGAATCTGGAACGCACCCGCTCGCTCTCGAAAGCACCTCAACTTTGCGATTCGGAAGCGCAGAAGGACTCCACAATCCTGTACAGCGCCTGCACGCCGAAACCGAGATTCTCGACCGTGATACGCTCGTTGTCGCCGTGGAAGAGAGTCGCCGATGGCTCCGCCGGATCCTCGCGCAGCGGCGCGAAGCCACATACGTTGACGCCGCGACTCATCAGGTAGCGTGCATCGGTGACCGCCGCGATCAGGTAGGGCACGACGACGCTGCCGGGGTCGAGTTCAGCCATCACGGCCGAGATGGTGCGGAAGAGGGCGTGGTCCGCAGCCCCGCCGGAAGCGGGGAAGAAGCGCCTGACCGTCACCTCGACTGACGGATCGTCGATCACAGCTTCCACCTCGCGCACGACCTGTTCCTGGGTCGTACCTGGCAGGATACGCCCGTCGAGCTGAGCCTGCGCCTCGCCGGGGATGACGTTGATGCGCACGCCACCCTCGATCATCGTCGGCGTCGTCGTGTTGCGCAGCATGGCGTTCAGTGGCCGCGCCAGTGCACCAAAGGTGGGCACGAGCGCTGCCTCATCAGCGCCGCTTGCCAGAATCTGATCGACCGATGGCGCCTCCGGGCCAAGCGCATCGAGCCAAACGCCCATCATCTCACGCACCAGCGGGATCGGGTGCAGTGGCATGCTCGAAGGTCCCAGGCGCCCGACGGCGCGTCCCAACCGCTGAATGGCATTCTCGCTGTGCGGAAATGCCGCGTGGCCGGTCTGCCCGCGCGCGGTGAGGACCATCCAACAGGCGCCCTTCTCGGCCGTCTGGCATACGTACAGCCGGCGGTCGCCCACCTGGAGGCCAAACCCGCCGCCCTCGTTGATCGCGTACGTGCAGTCCGAAATCAGATCAGGGTGCTGCTCCAGCAGCCAGCCCAACCCTCGTTCGCCACCGACCTCCTCGTCGGCCGTCGCAGCCAGCACCACGTCGCGCCGCAGCGTCACACCCTGGCGGCGCAGCAGAAGCAACGCCATCAGCTCCATCACCGTCAGTTGCTTGGTATCCAGTGCGCCCCGACCCCAAATGCAGCCATCTGCCAGCGTGCCGCTGAAGGGCGGGTAGCGCCAACGATCGGCTTCAGCAGGAACGACGTCCAGGTGCGAGAGCAGCAGCAGGCCACCCGCGCCACCATTGCCAGCGGCTCCCAGGCGCGCGACGACGTTGCCGCGTCCCGGTGCGGATTCAAGAACCTGGGCGGGTATCCCTTCGTCCGCCAGCACGTCCGCGACGTACTGGGCGGCCGCCGTCTCATTCCCAGGCGGATTCGTCGTGTCGATGCGCAGCAGGTTGCGCAGATGCTCAACGGCCTCGTCCCGGATCGCCTGCCAGTCCACCAGCGCTACCACTGGAACAAGCGGGCTGTGCGCTCCCGCGCCTCCCGCAGCACGTGACCCTCGTCGACCATTGTCAGCGTGCCGCCGTTCAACACGACCTTGCCGTCGACGATGACGACCTCCACATCGCTCGCGCGCCCGGCGTAGATCAGGGTCCGCTCAAGCTGGTGGAGCGGCGTCATACGCGAGCTCTCCAGGTTCAGCACGATGAGATCCGCCTTCTTTCCCACCTCGACGGTCCCAATCTCGTCCGCCAAGCCGAGCGCCCGGGCTCCCTCGCAGGTGGCCATTCTAAGACAGATGCGCGCTGGCGTCGAACCGATGGGCCAGTCGTGCACCACCGCCGCCAGGTAGGCCTCCTTGAGCAGATCCAACGAATCGTTACTGCCGGCGCTATCGGTGCCCAACCCGACGGCCAGGTTCTTGCGCTCCGTCAGATCGGGGATGCGAGCTCTGCCGCTTGCGAGCTTGAGGTTGCTGCCTGGATTGTGCGCGATTCCCACCCCATCGCGGTCGAGAATCTCGATGTCCTCGTCGGAAAGGTACACACAGTGCGCGGCCAGGTACGGTACCTCCAGGAAGCCCGCCTCCTCGAACCAGCGCGGCGGCGAGACGCCGTAGCGCTCCTCGCACCACTCGAGCTCCAGTGTCGTCTCCGACAGGTGAGTGTGGATGCCATAGCCCTTTTCCTTCGCCGCAGCCAACGTGTCGCGCAGAGTGGCGGGGCTCAGGCTGTAGATCGCGTGCGGGGCCAGTCGCGCGGTGATCCGGCCGTCGGCCGCACCGTGCCACTCCTCGGCGCACGCGACCGAACGCGCGATCTGCTCCGCCGCCGGACCTCGCCCCAGGTCGTCGCCGCTGAACTGCTCCATGATCCCCTGTGCGACCTGCGCTCGCATCCCAGAGTCAACCGCGGCCTGGGCCACCTGGCCCTCGTGGAAGAACATGTCGGCGAAAATAGTGATACCGGCATGCAGCATCTCACAGCAGGCCAGCATAGCGGCCCAGTAGACATCCTCAGCCGTCATACTGCTGCTGATCGGTGCGTCTTGGTCCAGCCACTCCTGGAGCAGCATCGCCTCGGCCGTGCCCCGGTGATAGGTCTGCCCCATGTGGGTGTGGGTGTTCACAAGACCCGGCATCACGAACCGGTTGGCGCCGTCGATCATGCGCGTGGCGTCGGCGCCCAGCGTGCCTGTTGGGCCTAGTGCGGCGATGCGCTGTCCCGCAATGGCAACGTCATAGCCCTCCAGTAGGCCTCCGCCCTCCGTCATCGGCATCACAGTCGTGTTGCGGATCAGAATATCGTACACCAGTACCTCCTTCACTCATAGAGATATCCGCAGATTTCGCAGA
>JAUVSX010000336.1 GCA_030596915.1 Chloroflexota bacterium
GACCAATACTCCCCAGCGGTACGCGCACCTGGCCGCGCGGCTGGTGAGCGACATCTACCCTGGGGTCGGAGTGCTTGGCGGAATCCACAGCGGATTGACGGCAGCAACGTATGGGCGCGCGCTTGTCGTTGGCTGTGATATGCCTTTCTTGAACCGTGCGCTGCTGCGATATATGGCCTCAATGGCCGCCCAATACGACGTGGTGGTGCCCTGTGTAGATGACCTCCTTGAGCCACTGCACGCTATCTATTCCCGCTCCTGTCTCCCACTCATCGAGAGGGAGATCGACGCAGGCAGATGGCAGGCGTTCTCCTTCTATCCGCGGGCGCACGTTCGCTATTTGGAGCGAGACGAGATTGCTCATCTAGATCCAGAGCTGCTATCGCTGCGGAATGTCAACACTCCAGAGGACTGGCACGAGGCACAGCGGAGCTTTGCTGGCCGCAGGCGCGTGGGTTTCGGGCGGCAATGAAGGACTTGAAAGCCGGACGACACCGGTAATCTACGGCTCTTCCGGCTCGTGAATAGCACGCCAGGCCGCGGGTGAGAACTGCCCGCTCCCTGTCTGTTCGCTGCAATCTGCTCACGTTCGTGTTTGGGTCGGGTCAAGGCGGTTGCGTGCCCGCCATTGTCCTTAACGTTGTCGTACAGAATCTGGAGCACATATAGACCATTGTCTGCAAAGGCGCCGGTGTTTGTCGTAGCTTGTTGCGGGTTGAGGTCAGCCCTGAGTGGACGCTGTCATTGAACTGGGCCATCCCAACTCGTGGTCCTGTGGACTTTCGTCTTTCGTGTCCCTCCACGTCCCACACCCTCCGGGGCTGTTTTGACACTGATATGCGGCGTGGTATAGTCTGCCGCGCACACTCGGCAGACTACCATTGGCTTCATCGTGCAGGGAGAGAGCATATGCAGGGCAGAGGCAAGTTCGTCGTCGCTGGGGCTCTGATCGTTGCGGCTGTCGCCTACTTGATCGTGAGCAGCACCGGCAGCACGGCCAGCTTCTTCCTCACCATCGAGGAGCTTCGGGCGATGAGGGACGATCCAATAGGCCGGAGCGTCACCGTCTCCGGCGCCGTTGTTGGAGAGACCATCGTCTACGACCCCTCTCTCCCCAGTGTGAGCTTCACGATGGTCCAGATACCCGGTGATCCTGACGATGTGGAACGGGCCGGAGGTCTGGCGATGGTTCTCCATGCCGCAGTCAATGACCCAACCGCGGCTAGCCTCGAGGTGGTATACAACGACGTCAAGCCCGATCTTCTCCGAAATGAGGCCCAGGCGATCGCACGGGGTCACCTGGGAGCGGATGGACGCTTCTATGCCGACGAGGTCATACTCAAGTGCCCCTCACGCTACGAGGAGGAGGTGCCCGGGCAGGCCGGGGAATCCTGATGCTGGGCGAGGTTGGTTCGATTCTCGTGGGATTGGCCCTCGCTGTGGCGCTGTACACAGCCATCGCTGCATATGGGTCGGTGCGGCTGGCAGATGCTCGCTGGTCCGAGAGCAGCCGCAACGGCGCATACGCCGCCGCCGGGCTCCTGGGAGCGGCGCTTCTCCTGCTCCTGACGGCTTTCCTGCGCAATGACTTCCGGCTCGGCTACGTGGCAAGCCACTCCAGCCGCGGTCTGCCGCTGTACCTGAAGGCCTCGGCTGTCTGGGCTGGGCAGGAGGGATCGCTGCTACTGTGGTCCTTCCTACAGGCACTCTTCACGGCGCTGGCCGTCTGGAGGACTACGAAGAGAACACAGCCTCTCGTCCCGTGGGCCACAGTGTTCCTCAGCCTGACGACTGCCTTCTTCGTGGGCATCACGCTCTTTCTCTCCAACCCGTTCACCGCGCTCGACATCCCACCCGGCGATGGACTCGGACTCAATCCCCTGTTGCGCCACCCGGGCATGGTGTTCCACCCGCCGGCCCTGTACCTGGGCTACGTGGGCCTGACGGTTCCCTTTGCCTTCGCCCTGGCCGCTCTAGCGACTCGCCGGCTGGAGGATTGGGCCGGCGCGGTCCGCCGGTGGACGCTGGCAGCGTGGCTGTTCCTGGGGATCGGACTCCTGCTTGGGGCCCGGTGGGCGTACGACGTGCTGGGGTGGGGCGGGTACTGGGGGTGGGATCCGGTTGAGAACGCGGGACTGATGCCCTGGTTCACTGCCACCGCGCTCCTGCATGGCATCGCGATGCAGGATGAGCGCAGGGGTTTCCGCGTCTGGAATGTGCTGCTTGCGGTTCTGTCGTTCGTTCTGGTCCTCTTCGGCACGTTCACGACTCGCAGCGGGATGATCCAGTCCGTGCACGCGTTCGCTCGCTCGCCGCTAGGGTACTACTTCTTGGCGGCGATCGGAGTGGCTTTGGCCGTGTCCGCCGGTCTGATGGTGAGAGCACGGCGCGAATTGCACGGTGAAGACGAACCAACCGGACTGCTATCCAGGCGCGGCTTGTTCTTCTTGACCCTGGTTCTGTTTCTCACGGCCACAGCCACTGTTTTCATTGGGAGCGTTCTTCCCACATTGACGGAGGCTCTGGTCGGCCAGCGATTCGAGGCAGGGCCGGCCTGGTTTGACCGGGTCATGGGTCCGCAGCTCGGCGCTATCGTGCTTCTGCTTGCCGTATGTCCGGTGGTCGGTAGAGCTGCCAACGCGATGCGCCAATTGCGGGTGCGCGGTTGGCCTGCGCTGGCTGGAGCAGCGATCGGCGTCGTCGCCGCCGCCCTAGCGGGCTTCACAGGGTGGGCGCCCCTGCTCGGATTCGCGACCATTGGACTGGCGTTGGGAACGGCCGTGGCCGAGATCGCAAGAGACGTAGCCGCGCGGGGCCGGCGTCATGGGGAGGGCCCGCTTGGTGCGTTTTGGGCTCTGGTTGGCCGGAACCGCCGCAAGTACGGGGGCTACATAGTCCACATCGGCGTGATACTGATGGCGCTGGGTGTGATCGGCACGCGTGTGTACGAGATCGAGGCGGACGCAGTTCTAGGGTCTGGGGAATCGGCAGACGTGGGACGGTACACCCTGTTCTTCGAGGAGCTGCGTCAGGACGTCGCCGAGGATCACGTTGGGATACGCGCATCTGTAGCCGTGTACCTCAACGGTGCGTACCTGGCAACGCTTCAGCCCCGGGTGGACCGCTACGCTGGATCCGATCAGGATGTGACCGTCCCGGCACTGCGCTCTGGGCTGCGGGAGGATCTCTACTTGGTACTGGCTGGCTGGGGAGGCGACGGGTCGACGGCGACGCTCAAAGTCTTCGTCAACCCGCTCGCGAGTTTCCTGTGGCTTGGGGGCCTGATCTTCCTGGGCGGCGGTGTTGTGGCCGTATGGTCGGATGCTCGGGGCAGTCCGGTCGCCGCGTCGGCTGGGCGGCGGCGCACGATTCGCTCCGCAGTCAGCCTCGCTACCGGTCTCGTGATACTTAGCGCTGCTGGCGTCGCGATGTGGGGCACTGGCCACGGGACCGTAATACAGGCTGCCGGGCGCCCACTTCCGGGCCAGTCCGCGCCGGATCTCCGGCTGACTCTGCTGGATGGTACTACGCTGCAGCTATCCGACCTGCGTGGGGAGGCCGTGGTCATCAACTTCTGGGCGTCCTGGTGCCCCCCCTGCGAAGACGAGATGCCCGATCTCCAGGCGGTGTGGCAGGAGTACGAGGGGAGGGGTGCGACGTTCGTGGGAATAGCGTTCCAGGACGAAGAGGTATCTGTGCGCAATATGCTCGAGCGCTACGGCGTGACATACCCCGTGGGGTTGGACGCTGACTCACACATCGCGGATGCCTATGGCGTGACGGGGCCGCCCGAGACTTTCGTGGTCGACCCTGAGGGGCGTGTGGCCCGCGTGTTCATCGGCCCAGTCACGGCGACGAGCCTCAGAGAGGAACTCGCAGGGCTGCTGGAAGGGCAGTAATATGGGCGTCGGGTCTGTGCTGGTTGGGCTCGCGGTGGCCATCGCGGTAGGTGCGTACCTTGCGCGCCCGTTCCGAGGGCGGGCGGCTGGCCTCGATCGGGCGATAGAGGTGTGGGTCAGTCAGGTTCGCGCAGACGACCAGGCGGAACCAGAAATCGTCGAGGACGTACGGCACTGCACCCAGTGTGGGCGTCCCGCCGGCGCCGATGACCGCTTCTGCTCAGGTTGTGGCACGCGGTTGCCGGGAGCTGTCTGATGAAGCCACTGGTCCCGGGCCTCAACCGGATCGCCGTCATCGGACTTGTCTGCCTGTTTTCGTCGTTGTCGATAGGATGGGCGGCTTTCCCAGACCTCCCACCAGACATCGAGATCACTCAGCTTCACTTCTTCGTGACCATGGTTGACGATCGTGTTCGGATTACTGAGTACTATCTGGTGAGCAACTCAGGAGACCAGGTGTTTGAGGGCATTGAGGATCCAAAGTCCGGTCAGTTGGTCACGCTGGCCTTCACTGTTCCCGCGGGGGCACAGGCGCTGGGCTTCGACGGCCCAGGTCTGGGCGAGCGCTTCGTCGAGTTGGCGGGTGGCTTCGCCGA
>JAUVSX010000080.1 GCA_030596915.1 Chloroflexota bacterium
CGGTCACCGAGGCCATTGTCCACCACTGGGGTATCGTCTCCACCCAGTTCCTGGATCTGCTGTTCCCGCCGCGCTGCGTTGGCTGCCACAGGATGGGTGCGTGGCTGTGCAGCGAATGCGAGGCCGATATGCCCCGCGTGATGCCGCCCTTCTGCGCGCGGTGTGGGGGCATGCTCCCACACGGCCAAAGCCGGCTGTGCCCCCGCTGCCGCACTCATCGCCCGCGCATCGACTGCATCCGCTCGGTGTTTCACTTTCAAAGCACGCTCCGCGAGGCAGTACATCGCTTCAAGTACGATGGACTGACCGTTCTGGCCGCACCGCTCGGAGAACTGATGGCAGCATACTTAAGGGACCAGCGGCTCCCGGCGGATGTCCTCGTTCCCGTTCCCCTGCACCCTGCGCGGATGCGCGACCGTGGCTACAATCAGTCGGCGCTACTAACCAAGGTGATCGCGAGTGCCGGCGCGGCGCCGGTAGACGCGCATTCGCTCGTGCGGCGGCGGTCGACTATTCCTCAGGTTGGTCTCGACGCCGGGCAGCGTTTGGAGAACGTGCGAGGTGCATTCCACTGTTCGGGGGACGGGCTAGCAGGGAAGAATGTACTGCTAATCGACGACGTATGCACGACCGGCGCCACGCTTGAGGCGTGCGCTGTAGCGCTGTTCCAGGTGGGGGCGCGGGGCGTGCGGGCCCTGACCTTGGCCCGGGCCAACTTCGGCGATGACCGGAGGTAGAGACAGGGGTGAGGGGATTCCCGAGTTTGTGCGAGGGTGTGTTTCAGTTATGGGGGCGATCCTCCGACGCTCCACCGGGAGGACTGTCCCGACAGCGGCAGTTTCGGAGCGGCGCGTGGTCTCGGGCTCTTCCGGCCACCGTTGTCGATCACGATCTGGGAGCGCCTGCGCTGCGCCGAAACTGCCAAGGTGCATTTCACGGACTGGGCGCCGCAGGGTCACCACTAGTGGAGGATTACCGAGTCCCGCTGGGCAGCGGCGCCGAGACCAAGATGCACCCCTGTGCCAGTTCATAGTTGTGTTTGGTCGCGCTGCGAGGGCGCAGGCACCTGTCGCAGGGCGTTGATAGTTGCACGCACAATCTGTTTTCAAGGAGAGGTCCTATGGAGGTTATGATTCACACACGGAACCTGGAACCGACGCCACGCTTGCAGGAGTATGTAGAACGAAAGGTAAGCAGACTCGATCGCTATCTGACTGATATTGATGAGGCACAGGTTGATCTGAAAGTGGAGAACGCCCGCAGCGCCGCCCACCGGCAGGTGGCTCAACTGACGATCAGGACGGCGCACGGCACGATTTTGCGGGCCGAAGAGCGCTCCAGTGACATGTTCACCTCGATCGATTCCGTCTTGGACAAGATGTATCGCCAGATAGCGCGCTACAAGGGCAAGCGCCAGGACCGCTGGCAGGCTTCCTCCGAGGTGCTGCCACCACCCGATGAGGAGTCCGTCGAGGAGGCGCGCGGGGAGATCGTTCGCGTGAAGCGCTTTCAGGTCCGGGCGATGTCATCTGAGGAAGCTATCGAGCAGATGGAGCTGCTCGGCCATCAGTTCTTTGTCTTCCTGAACGCGGACGAAAACAGCTTCAACGTCCTCTACCAGCGTGACGACGGGAACTACGGCCTGTTGCAGCCTGAACTCGCCTAGAGCAGCACGGACAACGCCAGGATTCAGGGGCTCGGTCACGGCCGAGCCCCTGTACATTCAGCGGAGGGGAAATTGACGCAGGGTGTGACATTGTTGCTCACCGTCGGGGGGTGGGGAGAGAGCGACGTCGAGCAGATGATGCGCCGGGCTCATCAGGCCGCCGCACGCGACCTGTTGGAGACGCTGCTACGCACAGACCGCATCGAGCGAGCTGTCGTCGCCACGGACGACGCCGGGTGGGCCGAGGGCCTGCTGAGCTTGCCGGTCCATATCGACGTCGACCCACCAGACGAACCGTTCCATTTTGGGCGTCGATTGGCGGGGCTAATCGAGCGCTACGACGTGCGGCGCGCGCTCTATGCTGGTGGGGCTTCGGCGCCACTGCTCGGCGCCGAGAGCTGGATCGATGCCCTGTCTCAACTGGCCGAGGCGGATCGGCTCGTCGTCACCAACAACACACATTCCTGCGACTGGGTAGGATTCGCGCCGGCTGACGAGGTGCTTGCCGCGATCACCCGCCAGACGAGTGACAACCCGATTGCCTGGGTCCTGGATACGGAATGCGGTCTGCCCGTCCGTAGCACCTTACCATCGGCTGCGACGCGCTTCGATCTGGACACCCCTACCGACCTACTGATTGCCCGCCGCCACCCGGACATCGGACCGCACCTGCGTCGCTACCTGGATAGTCTCGATAGCCTTGGTCTGAAGGCACCCCAGATCGATGCGGTCCTGGCTGAGATGACGCGCGAGGGCGGCAGGCTGGCGCTCATTGGCCGGGTGTCACCAGGTGCGTGGGCATCCCTGGACCACGCGACCCGCTGCTGGGTACGGGTTTTCGCAGAGGAGCGAGGGATGCGGGCCAGCGGTCGCGTGGAGCGCGGCGAGGTCCGCTCGCTGCTTGCGGATTACGTGAAGCTGGCCGGCCTGGAGGGTTTCTTCGACAGCCTCGCGGACCTGACCAACGCAGTCCTATTCGACGACCGCGTTCTGCTCGTGTCCCGTGGGCGCTGGCCCTCGGCGCCGGATCGGTTCAACTCCGACCTCGGTCGCTGGGAGCGCGTGGAGGATCCTTTCCTGCGCCGTTTCGCTCGCGCGGCGTCGGAGTCCCAAATACCAGTCGTGTTGGGCGGGCACTCGGTGGTCGCCGGGGGCCTGATGGCCCTGGTCGAGGTGCTCCAATCGGAGCAGAAGGAAGTATGATGGCGACGGTACTTATCATCTGTACGGGGAATCTCTGCCGCTCTCCAATGGTGGCAGCCTTGCTGGCGGACAGGCTGGCGCGCGATCCCGACCGCCGCGACTGGCGGGTGGCGTCGGCCGGCGTTTGGGCGTTCGGGGGACGTCCCGCCAGCGTCTTCGCCGTCGAGGAGATGCGCGAGCGAGGGATCGACATGCGCGCCCATCGCTCACAGCCCGTCACCCGGGAGCTCGTGGAGACAGCCGACCTGGTCCTGGCGATGACCCGCAACCACGTCGAGGCGCTGGAAGTGGCCTTCCCCGACCAGGCCGCCAAGGTACACCTCCTCAGCACCGTGGTGGGTCGTGGCCACGACATCGCCGATCCCTATGGCGGCTCGCGCACAGAGTATGCTACCATCGCCAGGGATCTGGACGCATTGGTGGAGGCCGGCTACGACCGCATCGTCACGCTGGCCGAGGCGGGCAGCTCTGAGGCAGGTCCAGACGCGAACCTCAGCACCTCCTGAGCCAGACCCTCCGCCGGCGCCACCCAGCACTCACTGGCCCGGCGGGCCTTAAGCTCGATTCCGCCGCCCTTGATGCTGCGCCGGCTCACGGTTGCCCGCACGGGGCAGCCGATCAGGTCCGCGTCGGCGAACTTGACCCCCGCGCTCTCCCCGCGCTCGTCGAAAAGGACCTCCACACCCGCCGCCTGCAACTGCGCGTAGGCCGCCTCCGCCGTTGCGTGTACGGCCTCGTCGGTGCCCAAGGTCAGCAGATGAACCTCGAACGGCGCCAGGGACGGAGGCCAGACGATGCCGTGATCGTCGTGATGAGTCTCTATCACCGCTGCCATCAGCCGTCCTACGCCAATCCCGTAGGAGCCCATCACAACTGGGCGCGCGTCCCCCGCTGCATCCAGGTAGGTTGCGCCCACCGCTTCCGAGTACCGCGTACCGAGCTTGAAACAATGGCCCAGCTCGATGGCCGGTTGCGCCAATAGTGCGCCATCGCAACACGGGCAAAGGTGGCCTGAATTCGCCTGCGCGACATCAGCAAGCAAGGTGACAGTGAAATCGGTACCGGCGTTGACCCCGGTGAGGTGGTATCCATCCCGGTTCGCGCCAGCTACGAAGTTCCCACCGGCCTTGATCGATGGGTCACCCACGACCAGGACCTCGGTTCCCTCCCGTGTTTCCCGCACGCGGAGGCCCACGGGTGACGCGTACCCTGGCTCGGCCCCAACCGCACGGATTTCCTCGTCAGTGGCTGGGCGCAACTCGCCCTCCCCCAGCAGATTCTGGAGCTTCCTCTCGTTGATCTCCAAGTCCCCTCGGATGACGACGAAGACGAGCCCATCCCGGTCGGTGCTGTACAGCACCGCCTTCAGCGTGCCACTCGTAGGCACGCCAATGAAAGCAGCCACATCGGCGATCGTTCTGCAGCCGGGCGTAGCCACCACACGAACCTCTTCCACGGAGGACGGCTGACACGCCGGCAGACGGAACGTCGCGTGCTCGGTGTTGGCCGAATAAGCGCAGGACGTGCACTGCACGATCGTGTCCCCGCCGCCGGGATCGGGCAGCATGAACTCGTCAGAGGCACTGCCCCCCATCATCCCCGAGTCTGCCTCGACGCGGACATACGGCAGATCACAGCGCGCGAACACGCGCCCGTAGGCCGCGACCATCTGCGGATAGAACAGGTCCAACCCGTCCGAGTCGGCGTGCATGCTGTAGGCATCCTTCATGCGGAACTCGCGCACGCGCAGGAGCCCGCCTCGCGGGCGCGCCTCGTCGCGGATCTTCGTTTGAATATGAAAGACAACCCTGGGCAAATCGCGATAGGAGAGAATCTCTCGCCGTGCAAGCTCAGCGATGACCTCCTCGTGAGTCATCGCCAGCGCGTAGTCCCGACCTGCCCGATCGCGCAGGCGGAAGAGCGCAGGGCCGACCGTCTCCCATCGGCCGGTGGCCCGCCATAGGTCAGCCGGGTTGAGGACGGGCATCAGCATTTCCTGCGCGCCAAGCGCGTCCATCTCCTCGCGCAGAATAGCCTCGATCTTGCGCGCCACCCTCCACCCCAGCGGGAGGTAGCCATAGATACCAGCGCCCAGGAAGCGCACCAGCCCAGCCCGCAGCGCCAGTTGATGGCTGGCAAGCTCAGTGTCAGACGGGGCCTGTCGCAATGTCTGTCCGAAGAGCTGAGACATTCTCATCAATCACCTCCAGCAAGGCCATCTGCCCGTGAATCGAAACAGCCCCCACTCGTCGGGAGGCTGGCAAGATGTGTGCAGATCGGATAGGAAACGGCGCTGTCCAGGCGGCGCTAGCCCGACCTCCGCGACGGATACGGGGATACGTTGGTAGGTAACGGGTACGCGCGGCTGATCATTGCTCCATCCTGCGATCGGTCGCTATAATAGCACGGGCCATGGACGGTGTCAAGCTGGCCGGACTTGCAGCCCCTCTTTCCGCCGCACCTGTGGCGCGCGCACCCCCACCAAGGCCTTGAAAGGCATGACCGCAGTTGCCAAAACGCCCCCGTCACATATACTCGCTTCTGAGGCGATCCGCACTGAGCCGTCGGGATACGCTCCCAAGCCACGGTGTTGGCTATCCTCAGCGTGGCGCCATTCCTTTGGTGGTGAGCTGATCGGTGTCTACTGTTGCATTGGATTACCTCGTAATTGGACATGTGGCCCGGGATCTGGTGGAGGGAGGCTTCCTGATTGGCGGAACGGCCTCCTACTCGCCCCGGACCGGGCGCGCTCTCGGCCGCCGGGTTGGTGTCGTCACGAGCGCCAGCCTCGATCTCGATCTGAGCGTGGCACTTGACGGCATCCTTATCGCCTGTGTGCCCGCCGCAACGACGACGACGTTTGAGAACATCTACGTCGACGGTGTCGTTACTCGGGAGCAGAAGGTTTACGGGTTCGCTGAACGGCTGGTGCCGGAGATGGTGCCGGCGGACTGGAGGCCATCCATCGTCCACCTGGGTCCCATCGGCCGGGAGTGTGCGCCGGAACTCATAGACGCTTTCGGAAACACTTTCGTGGGCTTGACGCCTCAGGGGTGGATGCGGGAGTGGGACGAGGCCGGGCACATCAGCCCGTGTGAATGGGAGGAGCCTGAGCGGTTGCTCGCGCGCGCTGATGCGGTCGTGCTCAGCGAAACTGACTTGACGGGCCCCGGCCTGATAGGCAAGTATGCGTCGCAGACGCGGGTGTTGGTCGTGACCGCGGGTGCAACTGGCTGCACCGTGTTCGCCAATGGCCAGGAATATCGCTTCCCGGCTGAGCCAACCCACGAAGTCGATCCGACCGGCGCCGGCGACATCTTCGCCACCGCCTTCTTCATCCATCTGCAGGAGACTGCAAACCTCTCGGCGTCCGCCCGATTCGCGAACTGTATCGCCACCTCTTCTGTGACCCGTGTGGGGCTCGCGAGCATACCGTTAGGCCGGGAAGCTGATCGCTGCAGGCGCGCCGTGGCGGCCTAGGACATCGTATGCCCGTGACTACCTATGCCTTGGCCAACCAGAAAGGTGGAGTCGGAAAGACCACCACGGCTGTGAACGTGGCGGCTTATCTCGCCGAGTGGGGCCAGCGCGTCCTGGTCGTGGATATCGACCCGCAGGCGAACGCCACCTCCTCTTTCGGGATCGACAAGCGCAGAGTGGAGCCTTCGGTTTACGATCTACTGGTGGGCAGAGCCGCGCCTTCTGAGGTCCTGCTGCACACCGATAGGCCGGGCCTCGACCTGCTGCCTTCCACACCCGCCCTGGCCGGGGCAACCGTCGAACTGGTCTACCTGCCCAGGCGAGAGTATCTCCTCCGTCAGTCGCTGGCAAGTCTCGATGGGGAATACGACTACGTGCTGATCGACTCCCCTCCTAGCCTGGGAATCCTTGCGGTGAATGCAATGACAGCCCCCCAGGGCGTCATCATTCCGGTCCCGTGCGAGTACCTGGCCCTGGAGGGGCTCTCGCAGTTGACCCGCGTGATGGACCTGGTACGACGATCGCTCAATCCGGCCCTGCGGATTCGTGGGCTCGTGATGACAATGTACGACGCCCGCACACTGTTGTCGCGCCAGGTTGTTGAAGAGGTCCGGCGGCACTTCCCGGGCCAGGTTTTCAACACCATCATCCCGCGCAACATCAGGTTGAGCGAAGCGCCCAGCTACGGGCAGCCGATCATCACCTACGCGCCAAGCTCGACTGGGGCACTGGGATATGCGGCCTTATCACGGGAGCTGTTGTCCGGTGACGGGCAAGCCGTGCCGAGGAAGCTGAGTATCTCGGAGGAAAGACCTGGCCAATGACGGTCGCCTCCGCCAGAGGTACCGGGGATAGAGATGGGTAGGGGCGAGGAAATGCCTACGAGTAAGAGCAGGCTAGGACGGGGACTGGGCGCGCTCATTCCCCTCAGCGAAGCGGAGCCAGCGACGCAACAAGGCGTATCTGAGGTCTCGATCGGTTCGATCACGCCCAATCCGCGTCAGCCTCGGTCCGCGATTCGCGATCACGATCTGGCGGAACTCGCCGCCTCGATCGAGGAACACGGCGTCATCCAGCCCCTCATCGTCACACAGGCTCCTGATGGCTACCAGTTGATCGCGGGGGAGCGCCGATGGCGCGCCGCGCGACTGGCCGGCCTATCCACCGTCCCTGTCCTCGTTAAGGACGCGGCTCCCCAGGAGATGCTCGAGCTGGCCTTGGTGGAGAACATCCAGAGGGCTGACCTGAATGCCCTCGAGGAGGCTGCGGCGTTCAGTCAGCTAATCGATGAGTTTGGATTGACGCAGGAGCAAGTAGCACGCCGCGTGGGCAAGAGCCGCGTGACCATCACCAATACGCTCCGCCTGCTCAAGGCAGCCCCTGCCGTACAGGATGCACTGTTGAACGACTCGATCACCGAGGGCCACGCGCGCGCGCTTCTCGGATTGGAGCCGCTCGCACTGCAGGAGGCAGCGCTCAAGACGTTATTGAGCAAGGGGCTCAATGTCCGGCAGACGGAGGAACTCGTACGGCGTCTGCCGGGCCAGATGAGGCGGCAGGGGCCTGTCGCACCAGCAACAAGCCCTGAGACGCGGGCCCTCGAGTCGGGCTTCCGCCAGGCGCTCGGAACCAAAGTAAGCCTCAAGCGCAGCGGCGATCGTGGCCGCCTGGTCATCTACTTCTATTCCGACGAGGAGCTGGAGGCGATCTACAATCATATCACTCGAACCAGCGAGGACTGAGAGGAACACTATGAAGGAGATTGACATCCGCACGCGCGACGAGATCGGCGAAGCCCTGCAAGCTCAGGCGAGCGACGGCGAGATCAGCTGCGCCCAAGCCTTCGCTATTGCCGGCGAACTGGGCGCGCGGCCACTTGACCTGGGTCAGGTCGCTGACGATGTGGGCGTGAGGTTCGTACGCTGCCAACTGGGGCTGTACGGCTACGGTCAGCAGAAGAGCATTGTCGAGCCTGCTGCTAGTGTCCCGCCAGAGGTGGAGCAGGCCCTCCGAGAGGGCTTGGTCCTGGGCCGCCTGCCGTGCGCCGTCGCCTGGGCCATCGCCTCTCGTTTTGCCATGCCCAAGCTACACGTATCCGCCGCAGCCGAGAGACTTGGGATTCGCATCGCACAGTGCCAGCTCGGCGGGTTCTGATACGCTCACTGCGATCCTGATAGCAACCTCCGCGCCCCACCGCACCGCTCTGCGAACACACGCTCCCTAAGGGGGGAGGTCGATTGCCAAGTGTAGATGAGGCGACCGTACTCGCCGACCAACTGCTTGTCAACGGACGCGTGTATACGATGGATACCGGGTGGCCCTGGGCCTCGGACCTGGCGATCGCCGGTGAGCGCATCCTGGCAGTGGGGGAGAGCCTGGGCAACCTGCTTGCCCCCGGGGGCAGGGTGATCGACCTCAATGGGCGCTGCGTTATCCCCGGGCTGATTGACAGCCACATTCACTTCGCCTCGTACGCAACGGGACTGCACGAGCTGGATGTGAGCCGGGCATCCTCACTGGGCGACTTGCAGGCCCTTGTGGGGCAGCGTGTCGCCGCGGCCAAGCCCGGAGAATGGCTCGTAGGGCGCGGATGGGACCAGGAGAGGTGGCCCGATCGTGCCTTCCCCAGCGCGGCAGATCTGGATGCGGTGGCGCCGGAGCATCCCACCGTGCTCACGGCTAAGAGCGGACATGCCCTCGTCACTAACTCGCGGGCGCTCGAGTTGGCGGGCCTCACTGTAGACACACCCGACCCCCCCGGGGGGCGGATCGGACGCGACGCACAGGGGCGCCCGAACGGGTTGCTGTTCGAGGGCAGCGCGATGAGGCTCGTTCAGGACCTGGCTCCGCAACCCGAGCCCGAGGAGGTGGCGGACTTGGTCCGGCAGGCCTTCCCTCGTGCGTGGCAAGTGGGGCTGACGACGATCCACGATATGGGTGGCGGCGCGGCTTTCGACGCCTACCAACGGTTGCGGAGCCTCGGGTTGCTGGGCATCCGGGTGGTGAAGTATCTCCCCATCGAGATGCTTGACGAGGCCCTGGCGCCACTACAGGGGGCCGGGTTCGACCATTGGCTGCGCGTGGCCGGCATCAAGGTGTTTGCGGATGGGGCGTTGGGCGCCCGTACGGCGGCGATGCTGGCTCCGTATGATGACGAGCCAGAAAACACGGGCGTCCTGACCATTGAGGAGGAAGCGCTGCGCGACGTGGCCGCCAGGGCACTGGCCGCCGGTCTGCCGCTCGCCGTACACGCCATCGGAGACCGTGCCAACCACATGGTGCTGGACGTGTTGGAGGACGTGGGCTCGCTGGGCGAGGGGCGCCTGCCTCACCGGATCGAGCACG
>JAUVSX010000267.1 GCA_030596915.1 Chloroflexota bacterium
CGTCTCCACTACCGTCTAGACTCCCCAGAGGCCCCCACCGCTCTGCCTCTGCGCTGGTACGCTGTACATTCTAGCGTAGGCCCCTGGCCCGGACAAGGAAGCGGTTCACACCTGCGACTTGACCCCAACTGCGACATGTGTATAAACTGTTTCGAGTCGGCCACGCCCGAGCGCAGCGCCGGTCGCCGTCCAGCACGTCTGACGGTGACATGCTTGGCCGACACTGGTGCCTTCGCCAGCCGCGCCCACTGATTCGTTTTCGTTTGGATCGCCGCAGATACTGGCTGCGACCGGTCCCTGAGATGGGCACGCACCTTCCCCCCGACATGGGACCGATCGCGAGCAAAGGAGGACCCGCATGTCCGGAATGATCGTCGCACCACAACCATTGGCCGTCGAAGAGGGCGCCAAGGTCCTCATGACCGGCGGCAATGCCATCGACGCGGCCGTAACCTGCGCCTTCGTCCAAGCCATCGTGAGCCCACAGATGTGCGGCATCGGCGGCTACCTGATACTCACCCTCCACCAGGCCGAAAACAACGGCGACGGTGGCGCCGCAAGCGCGGTCACCATCGACGCCCCGGCGCTGGCGGGATCAAAGGTCACGCCGGATATGTGGCAGGACACCGCCATCAGTCCTAATCCGAGCGGCTGGGGCTACTTCGTCGAGGGCAAGGTCAACGATGTCGGCTACCAGTCGGTCTGCGTCCCAGGTACCGTGCGGGGCCTCGCGACGATGCTCGAGCGCTGGGGTACAATCTCGTGGGATGAGGCGATCCTGCCGGCGGTGCGCATCGCGCGCGATGGGTTCACCGTGGGTGGTTACCTGGCAGCAGGCTGGCGCGGAAGGGCATCCCACCCGGGAGCCGCGTCTCTGCTCGACTACGTCGCTGCCAACGCGGAGGCGCGCCGCATATACCTGCACGATGATGGCACTCCATACGGCCCGGGTGAGACGCTCCGCAACGCAGACTACGGCGAGACCTTGGTGCAGCTAGCACGGCGCGGCCCGGACGATTTCTACACGGGCCAACTGGCGTCGCGGATGTCGACGGACCTCGCCGCCAACGGGAGCTTCGTCACCGAGCGCGACCTGATCGACTACAAGATCAGGGAGCCCGAAGCGGTCACCGGCACATACCGTGGCTTCACGGTCGCCACCGCCCCGCCCCCTCACGGCGGCCCGACACTTATCGCCCTGCTCAACATCCTGGAGGGATACGACCTCAACGCGCTCGGCCACAACTCGGCGGAGTATGTCCATCTCGTGTCGATGGCGATGAAGGCAGCCTTCGCCGACCGCAACCCGCACCTTGGGGACCCACGGTACGTCGACGTGCCCCTCGAGTGGATGACGTCGAAGGCGCGTGCCTTCGAGTGGTGGGAGCAGATCGACACCGGCGACCCCATCGACATTTCGTTCGTGGCCCCTGAGTCGCCCGACACGACCCACGTGTCGGTCGTCGACGCGCAGGGCAACGCCGTCGCCTTGACGCACTCCCTCGGCTGCTCCTCAGGCGTCGTCACGCGGGGCCTGGGCTTCATGTACAACAACTCGATGGTCAACTTCCGTCCCTGGCCCGGCCATCCCAACTCCATCGCGCCGCACAAATCACGTACGACCGGCATGACGCCGACGATCGTTTTCAAAGACGGCAAGCCGGTGCTCGTCATCGGGGCGCCCGGCGCCACACGCATCATCACGTCCGTCGCGCAGGTGATCGTCAACGTGCTCGACTTTGGCATGAGCGTGAGCGATGCCGTGCTCGCGCCGCGGTTCGATTGTCAGGGCGACGAGATCCAGTGCCAGGCGCGCATACCGGAGTTCGTGTGTGCTCGCGTTCGCAAGCAGCACCCCATTCGCCGGCTACCCTTCAGCCACGGCGGCCTTGCGCTCGTCCATGCGATTGGGCTAGATCCCGTCACGGGCGCGCTGTCAGGCGGGGCTGACACCGGAAGCGGGGGCATGCCGCTCGAGGTGTGAGCGCCTGCGCCCCCCGAGGTCCGTCACAGGCTAGTATTCAAGGGTCTACAGGGGACGGTATGTTGATCTACCCCAAGCGCACTCCCGACCCAGTTCCGCTCGTGTCGAAGACTTGCAGCCACTGACCGGCCGCGGCTGGCCCGGCTAGGATCGCCTACCGTCCGGCTCGCCCGCTACGGCTCCCACTGGAATTCGCCATCCAGCGGGTAGATCGGCCTGCGAATGTGCTCGTACGGCAGGTTCTCGATCCTCAGGTCGCTGGCCCCCGGCGTGAGCGCCATTATCGCTCGCGGCGCGTGGTCAGCCAGGTCGGGAAACAGATAGCCCTGCTTCACGACGACGATCCTCTGATCACCGGGGTTCACACCACTGGCTGCGATGCTCGCACGGTCGAGGAAGAGCCGCCTGTCGACAGTTAGCACAACCGTGACACCTCGGACCTGCACCGTTGCCATTCCGATCCGCCCTCCAGGATCCTGGATCAACCCCGTCACTCGGGCTCTTAGCGGCAGAGGCCCGCCGTGCGCCCTGTCGAGCTTGCCGCCGACGGCGAGATCGACATCGCTCCCCTCCCCAGCCGCAGCGCACATCCTCACCGACTCGGGGTCGCGCAGACCGGCAACGAGCGCGCCCTGAGCGCCGAGGACCAGAAGACGTCCGATGGCGACTGGCAGGTCACCCGCTGCCCCAGCCGTGACGTTATCGCCTGAGTCGCTGATGTACACGGGGGCCGCGGGAGATCCCATCGCCGCCCGGATCGCACCATCGATGGTTGCCGTCTCCTGGCCAAAGCTGAACTCCGCCCGCTTCTCCCACACGTCGCGCGCGAGGGAAACCGCCTGCCTTCGGGCGAGCTCCGCGTCTTCCTCGGCGACGACGATCACGCTGGCCGACGTGAACGGCCCATCGGTCCACGCGCATCCGACGAGCAACGAGGCGTCGATGATAGCCGGAGTGCGCTCGATCTCGAGTAGACGCGCGTAGAGTGATCGAGCAGGCTCGACGTCCGTCATCGCCGCCTCCCCGGGCAGCAGCAGGGGAACCTTCACCAGTGCCGCGGCGGGCCGCACCCCACGACCGAGTGCTCGCAGGAGGTTGGCTAAGGCGCGGCTCCGGGTCTCGTCGCCGTCGCGGTGCGGGGCAGTCCGTAGAGCGGTGAGCACGTCGGACCCATCGACTAGCTCGGGGCTGATGTTCCCGTGCAGATCGAGGCTCACAGAGATGAGCGGCCCAGTGCCCACAACCGCGCGGACGCTGGCGATTAGGTCACTCTCGCCGTCGCCCACGCCCTCGACCTCCATAGCGCCGTGCAAGTCCAAGTAGACCCCATCCACCGGCAGGGCGTCGCGAAGACCCGCAAGCAGCTCATCCTTCAACTGGAGGTACGCTTCACGCGTCACCGGTCCTGAGGGTAGCGCGGACGCGCCGAAGAGGGGCGCACAGTCGACCTGGTCCGCACCATCCACTCCCAGCACTGCCTCGTCGAGCAGCTCACGCCCCCGGAAGATGTGGAAGTCGCCGTACCCGGTTCGGATGGGCGAGAAGGTGTTCGCCTCGTGGCGGATCCCTCCGATGGCTATGCGGAATCGTCTTGGCATTGGTTCCCCTTCACTGCTCAATCCGATCAGGCCCATAAGCACTTCGTGTGTTCGCTGGGTCACTGTTTCGCTGACCCGGCGCAGCGGCCCGGTGCCCCCACTCCGGCAGGCACTCAAACCTACGACTGTAAAGGCGATCAGACTGGTGGCGCCACAACCCGGAGTACTGCGAGGCAATCTTCGACGCCCCTTCTCACCTTGTCGGAGAGGGGGTCAGAGGGATGAGAGGAGGGCCTACGGGCAAGCCGCTTTGCGCGGATACGCCGCCGGGAGCCACAAAGAGGCCAAAGCTTGCGTCGCCAACACCGTCGTCGCCCGCAACCGGGCGATCTCGCCCACGGAAGAGTCTGCCCTCATTGGCAGCGAAGGCAATTCGCGAGTGTGCAGCTCGAGCTAGTCTGCGTCACCGCAGCGGACAACGACGTGCCCAGCTTCCTCTACTGCATGACGCACCACTGCGAGGGTGACTGCATCACTGTGACCGACACAAACACGCTTCTGATGCCATTCACCAACGCGTCCCCCTTCGACCAGGTCGGGAGTCGCGAAGCGCTGGTGCGGCTTACGCACCTGCTCGCCAACAAGGTCCCGACCCTGCATGTGACGCCGAAGTTCACGCCCACGTTCTCGGGAACTGAGACACTCACCGGAGACCCACGCCTTGACGCAGGCTATCGTCTGCGCGCCGGATCCGCCGCGATCGACACCGGCACACCATCGGCTGCCACGGACGACATAGACGGACAGCACCGCCCGGTCGGCCTGCCCGACATCGGCGCCGAGGAGTGGCAGCTCACAGTCTTTGTCCCGCTCGTCCTCCGCGACCCGCCATAACTCCCCGGCCTGCTGACGTTGCCGTCGCCCCGGGGTACCCGCACAAGCGACCCAGCATAGCCAAACTTCCCGATCGCCTGCGCCGCGACCGGAACCTCCGCGGATCAGCTACCGGGCCAAACCGCCGAGGTTCCCCGCCTGGTGGCGGCGTCCCTGTGTCACGCGGCGGGCGCAGGCAGGTCAGGGAATAATAGCCATCGGCCCCCAACCTGCCGACTCACCACGTCAATGGATCTGCGCCCCGTCTACGCGGCCACCACGGCTGTCACGTCTGGAACACGCTGCTTCAACAGACGCTCGATCCCCATCTGTAGCGTCATCATTGCACCCGGGCACCCGTGACAGGCCCCCGTCAGGCGAACCGAGACCAGGCCGTCCTCGTCTACGTCCACCAACTCCACGTCGCCACCGTGCTGAGCCAGGCTCGGCCTGATATCGGCAAGCGCGTCCGAGACTTGTTCCTTCAGAGTTGCGGTTCTAACTGCTTCAACCATCGGTTATCCCTTCCTTTCTGCGCCCGGGCGTTGGCGGCCACGTCAGCCCTCCAACTTGCCCAAGCGTGCCTCAGTGTCTGTAAGTATGGCGATATTGTACCACAGGGGTGCCCATCTCGCCACGACTTAAGTCGCAAGACCAGTGAAGCGAAGTGATGCACCCAGAGGCGCGGTTCCCACAATCGACAGGTTCCGCGAGAGTGGGCTGCGAGGCGACGGGGTGCGTCCAGTCGCAGAGAAGCAGAAGTTTGACGTATCTACGAAACTGTGGTATACTCCCGGCAGTGGCAAAGTAGGCTTTGACTGCCCCGAAGGAC
>JAUVSX010000076.1 GCA_030596915.1 Chloroflexota bacterium
AACTGCGCGTTCAGGCAGACGGCCTAAGCGGCCACCTGGACGAATTCGGGCCGGACGTCGCAGACAGCGGCTGGATTGGAGGCACGGCCGAGGGATGGGAGCGGGGTCCATATTGGCTGGACGGCCTCGTGCCTCTCGCCTATCTCCTGGGCGATGACGTTCTGAAGGCGAAGGTGCAGTTCTGGATCGACACCATCATTGGACATCAGCGCGGAGGCGGATGGCTCGGGCCGGTGCAGGGCGGCAAGCGCTACCGGCAGTATGATCCTTGGCCACAGTTTGTCGTGTTCAAGGCGCTGACGCAGTACGCGGAGGCGACGGGCGACGGGCGGGTCATCCCTGTGATGGTCAGGGCACTTCGGAAGCTCGATGCACTGCTAGACGAGCAGCCACTCTTCGATTGGGGACGATTCCGGTGGGCTGATCTGGTTCTCAGCATCCAGTGGCTGCTGGAGCGCGCGCCGCACGAGTGGCTGCTTGGTCTCGCGGCAAAGGCCCAAAGGCAAGGGTACGATTGGCGCAACCACTTCGAGGGTTTCCAGTACCCCATGAAGGTGACGCCCGAGCAGTGTGATCTGTCAACCCACGTCGTCAACAATGCGATGGCGCTGAAGCAGCCTGCTGTCTGGTATCGCCATTCACACGATGTACTGGACAGACGGGCGGTCTCGCGGGCGCTGGCGACCCTTGACCGGTACCATGGACAAGCGACCGGAGTGTTCACCGGCGACGAGCACTACGCAGGTAAGAACCCGTCCCAGGGGACGGAACTCTGCGCAGTTGTCGAGATGATGTTCTCGCTCGAGGTGCTTGTCTCGATCCTGGGCGATCCAGCCCACGCCGACCTCCTGGAGCGAATCGCGTTCAATGCGCTCCCGGCGACCTTCAAGCCCGACATGTGGGCTCACCAGTATGACCAGCAGGCCAATCAAGTGGTTTGTCGAGTAACCGAGGATCGCATCTACACCAGCAATGGTCCTGACGCAAACATCTTCGGTCTGGAGCCAAACTACGGCTGCTGTACGGCGAACATGCACCAGGGTTGGCCAAAGTTCGCGTCCCATTTGTGGATGGGCACGCCCGATGGGGGAATCGCGGCTGTCTCGTACGCGCCGTGCGCCGTGACGGATCAAGTCCACGGGTCCGAACTCCGCATACGCGTGGAGACCGACTATCCGTTCGGCGATATGGTGGGAATCTCCGTCGCGGTCGACGCACCTTCCCGCTTCCCGCTTCTGCTCCGCATCCCTCCGTGGGCCTCTGGCGCCGAGGTCGGGGTTGGGAGTGAGACACCGGTGTCGGCGGAGCCGGGAACCTTTCACCGTGTCGATACGGAGTGGCGCGGTGAAACAGCCGTCACGCTTCGCCTCCCGATGGAACCTCGATACGAGCGTCGCTTCCACAACAGCGTGGTTATCCACGGCGGGCCGCTCGTGTATGCGCTGAGGATTGGCGAGCACTGGCGACAGATCGGCGGGCAGCATCCCCCCGCCGAAGGGAAGGTCCACCCCACGAGCCCGGGGAGCCCCGCCCGGGGGGGCGACGAGCGTCGACCAGCCGACGCCGTGCGGTTCGAGTCTCGGCCTGTCGGTCGAGTTCCGTTCTCCCCCGAGGGAGCGCCCGTGATGGCACGCACAGTAGGTCGTCGACTGCCGGCTGGTCCCTGGAGCACGGCGCGGCAGCCACGCTGCCGCACAGCCCTGTGGTCTCGGAGGAGCCTCCAGAAGAACTGGTCCTGATTCCTTATGGGTGCACCAACCTGCGAGTCACGGAATTCCCCGTCCTTGCAGACTGACGAGGCGAACCTCGGCAATAGATTGGAGAGAATAACGGGATGGAGAAACAATCATTTGACGTAGTGATAGTCGGGGCTGGCCCAGCAGGAATCTTCGCAGCTCTTGATCTGTCGGCCACGCCTGGGCTTAGAGTGGCGATTCTCGACAAGGGGCCGGACATTGACCAGCGTCATTGCCCCGCCCGCGAGCCGGGCGGTCGATGCATCCACTGCCGCCCGTGCGCCATCCTCACTGGATGGGGTGGGGCAGGGGCATTCTCTGACGGCAAGCTGACGCTCTCCCCCGAGGTCGGTGGTCATCTGCCGGAGATACTGGGCTCCGGACAGACAGAGGCTCTAATACGCCAGGTCGACGACACCTATCTTGCGTTCGGGGCACCGGAGCTGGTACACGGCATACGGTCCGACGAGATCGAGGCGCTCGAGAAGCGAGCGGCGCTGGCGGCACTTCGGTTCGTGTCCGTGCCAATCAGGCACATAGGGACTGAGCACTGTGTCGACATAATGCGGGCGATGAGGGACGCGCTGGCTGAGCGCAAGGTCGAAATCCGCACGCGGACCGCCGTGCGACGCATCCTCACTGATGACGGTAGCGTGATTGGTGTCGAGCTCGAAAGCGGGGATCAGGTTCAGGCTGCAGCAGTGATCGTCGCGCCGGGACGGGAAGGCGCGGGATGGCTGAAGGCCCGAGCCAAGGAACTGGGGCTATCGATGACTCGCAACCCCGTGGACGTGGGTATCCGCGTTGAGGTGCCCGCCATCGTGCTGGAACCGATCACGCGCCTGGTCTACGAATCCAAGTTCATCTACTACTCCCGCGCCTTCGACGATCAAGTGCGCACATTCTGCATGTGCCCCTACGGCCAGGTGAGCACCGAGTTTGCGGGCGCGGTCGTTACGGTGAACGGCCATTCGTTCGCGGAGCACCGCACGGCGAACACGAACTTCGCAATACTGGTCAGCAAGAACTTCACGGAGCCCTTTGACGACCCCATAGCCTATGGCCAGAGTATCGCCCGTCTGGCGAACCTCCTGAGTGGGGGGATCATGGTCCAACGGCTGGGAGACCTGGAATCCGGGCGACGGTCAACTGCGGAACGGCTGTCCCGCTCGATCGTGACCCCGACGTTGCCGGCGGCCGTGCCGGGAGACCTGAACCTCGTGCTGCCCTATCGCTACGTTGTTGACATCCTCGAGCTGCTGCACGCTATGGACGAGGTCGCACCAGGAGTCGCCTCCAGGCACACGCTGCTGTACGGCGTCGAGGTGAAGTTCTACTCCGACCGCCCGATGCTCACGCCCGAGATGGAGACCGAGGTCACGAACCTGTTCGCGTGCGGCGACGGTGCGGGCGTGACCAGGGGACTTGTGCAAGCTTCAGCATCGGGACTTGTGGCGGCAGAGGCCATTCACAAGCGGCTCTAGAAGACCACCGAACCCAAGCTTAGGAGGCACGTATGCTTCGGAACCTGCCTGTCGCCAAGCCGTCCCCGAACGGCGGTGAATTCGTGGAGATCATCATCGGCGCCTCGGATAACCCGCGAGTCCCCCTGGTTGAGTACATCGTGGACGATGTGCTCCTTATGCCTATCACGATTGACTTGCTGGGCGAGGAATGGGTGCCGTGGGGCGACGATCGGGAATCCCAGCGCGGATACCTGGACAACTTCATCGCCTTCTGGCACAGGCTGGGCTACGACTTCGTGCGGTTCGAGGCCAGTCTGGACTTCGCCAAGCGTCAGTTGCTGGCCCCCGATACCGCCCCCGCGTCGAGGAAGCAACGTGCTTGGGCGGATGAACACCACGGCGCCATCAGCACGTGGCAAGACTTCGAGCGGTACGCGTGGCCCGACACCCGTGAGATGGACTTCTTCCCCTTCGAGTACATCTGCGCGCACCTGCCCGAGGGGATGGGGTTCATGACCTGCCACGCTGGCGGTGTCTTCGAGCATCTATCGCAGATTATGTCGCTCGAGGGCTTGTGTTTCGCCATTCACGACGCCCCAGACCTTGTCACGGCCGTGGTGGACAGGGTGGGCGAGTGTATGCTCGGATTCTACGACCATCTCCTGGGGCTGGACAATCTAGTCGCGGTATTCCAGGGCGACGATATGGGCTTCCGCAGCGTGACGCTGATCGCCCCGGACGATCTCAGGAAGTATTGCTTGCCGTGGCTGAAGCGTCTCGCAGGAAAGGCCCACTCGAAGGGTCTGCCGTACTTCCTACACTCGTGCGGCAACCTCGCGGCGATCATCGACGACCTCATCGATGATGTCGGGATCGATGCCAAGCACTCCTACGAGGATGCGATCGTGCCCGTGGAGGACTTCCAGGCACAGTATGGGGACCGGATTGGTGTACTTGGGGGAGTGGACCTCAACATCCTGGCCGGGTCATCGCCCGAGGGCGTTCGCAAGCACACGCGCTACTTGATGGAGACTTGCGGAGAGCGGGGAAGGTTCGCGGTGGGATCCGGCAACTCGGTACCCAGCTACGTGCCTGTGCCCAATTACCTGGCAATGGTCGATGAGGCTCTGGCCTAGCGCTCGCCGAGCGTCACCCGTGGTTGGCAAGCCAAGCGTTCCGAGCGGCGCACAGCGACTTGACATAGCCATGAGTTATCGTATTATCGTGAAGTGGGCGCGATGCGCCGCTTGAGAGGCGGCGCCTGCGGGAGTTGATAGGTGAGTCACCCAGGAGACGCGAGAGGAGGGCTGGAATAATGTATCGAAGGAAGGTCGCGGTTCTAGTTGTGTTGGCGGTGCTCATGATGCTGGCTGCAGCCGCGCCGGCGGTGGCAGCTCCCGAGCAGGGAGACATCGTCCACATTGTGCGAAGAGGGGAGAACCTGACGATGATCGCCCGCCGGTACGGTGTCAATATGTGGGCGATCGCACGTGCTAATGGCATTACGAATCCGAACAGAATCTATGTCGGGCAGCGCCTGGTCATCCCCTCGGGTACTCCGGCTGGTCGCGTCCACGTCGTCAGAGCTGGTGAGACACTCATCGGCATTGGGTGGCACTACGGCATCGATCCGTGGGCGATAGCGCGCGCGAACGGGATCACAAACCTGAATCGCATCTACGTGGGGCAGCGTCTGGTCATACCTGGTTCACCGCCCCCTGGCCGGCCGCCCGCGGGGCCGAAGCGACCGCCGCCCAGCCCGCCCGATCCTGAGAGCTGGCTTGGGTCCTGGTCTGCGGAGTACTTCGACAATCGGGCGCTCATGGCTCCGGCGAGGTTCACGCGCACTGACCAGAAGATCAGCTTCGACTGGGGCTACGGCGCGCCGGCCGACGGTATGCCAAAGGACAACTTCTCGGTGCGGTGGACGGGGACGTTCAAGTTCGAGGAGGGGGCGTATCGCTTCTTCGCAAGGCTCGACGACGGGGTCAGGGTGTACATCGACGATGTGCCGGTGATCGACGGATGGAAGCACGGTTCGCTTCGCACCTATTCGACCCTGCAGAACCTGACCGCTGGGGACCACGTGATCAAGGTCGAGTACTACGAGTACATCCAGCTCGCGGCCACCTACTTCTGGGCGAAGAAGGTATCCGGACCGTCGCCCGAAGCCACACCCGGGCCACCGACCGAGGGGTGGAACGCCGCCTTCTTCAACAACAAGACGCTGGGCGGCGATCCAGTCCACACGCGCGTCGATCCGTGGATAGGGTTCGAGTGGGGGACCGATGGCCCGGCACCCGGGGTATGGGCCGACAACTTCTCGGCGCGTTGGACGACCAGGATGCCGCTCAAGAAGGACCACTACCGCTTCTGTGCTATGAGTGACGATGGTGTGCGCATCTGGGTGCACGACCAACTGGTGGTCGACCACTGGCACGCCAACAACGGAACGGCATACTGCGGTGCGTTCTATTCTGAGGGCGGCACCTACGATGTGAAGGTCGAGTACTACGAGGATGGGGGCGACGCGCTGATCTACGTCTGGTGGGAGCCACACTAGAGAGGACGCGCCCGAGTTCGACGAGGTGTCACGGAAGCGAGCGGGGAACGAGAACTGGCCGCTGCGCCCCGTGGCGGGGCAGAGCGCAGTTGGAGCCAGGGACGCGCAATGATCTTGCGTCCCTGGCTCCCGCGATTCCCTACGTAGCTTGGACGTAGATAGGGTTGCCCAGAGCCAGGGCCATCAGGGCTGCCGGTTCTTCGTCGAGGGGGGCCTCCGGCGGCTCGATCACCTCCGCGCGCCAGTATGTACTCCTCTCCACGGTGACCTCCCACTCACGGGAGAAGTCATCCTCCGTGATGTCCGCCTCGATCACCTCCGCTCCAGAGACGAGACGCAACACGTCGCCGCTCGCCCCAAGCACTCGGCAGGCCAGATGCAACACCCCTCCCAGGGGCACGACAACCTCATCACCCATCGTCACTGCGATCTCCGGCGCCGAGGGCTGATAGGCGGTCAAACAGAGCTGGGGCCCCTCGGGCGTCGCCGATACGTACGCTCGGCCCGCGCGGATACCTTCCACGATCGCGGGCACCGTCAGCTCATCCGCGTAGACCCACGTGCAGGGTGTTCCGACGTCATACCACGCCGAATTCCCAGCGTAGGGAGCCACGTGCTTGTCGGAGCCCCCGACGGCGGTGACCCTCTCGCCCCTTCGTAGCAGCCCATCCCAAACGGCCAGCGACTGGTAGTTGGAGATGCTCCAAGGGCCGCCCCAGACCTCAACAGCGTCGGGACCGTGGAACTGGCTGAACTCCCACGGCGGGCCACCCTCCTTGGGGTGGTTGATGGAGAACAGCGCACCCCTGGCCCGGATTGCCTCCCGCACGGCTGCGATTTGCTCGTCAGTGCTGCAGCGGAATTCGACGAAGCCGTCGACGGGCCACACGTTGGCGTGTCCGTGGTATGTGCTGATCTCGACGCCCGGGAGCAGGAGCAGGTCAGGCGTGGCGTACTGTCCCAGAAGCGGCAGATGACTGACCGTGTTGTGCTCGGTCACAGACACGAAATCGAGGCCCTGCGCCCGGGCTGCCGCGACGAGGTCTCCGACTGAAGCCGTGCCGTCGGAATGCCACGTGTGCGCGTGCAAGTCGCCGCGGTACCAGCGGCGGCCCCGCTGCGTCGCGACCGGACGCGGGTCGCGTCGCGGCGCCTCGAGGTGCTCGCCCGGCTCAAGCGCGATCTCGACGCGATAGTCGCAGCCATCAGGCGCAATCTGGTAGAGACCAAGGGCGATGTGCCAGAGTCCAGCGTAGATGGGACCTGGGACGTAGCCGGGCGTCGCCTCCTCAGGCGATATCGTGAACTGCTCGCGCATCGAGCCCGACCAGCCGCGGAAGCCACGTCCCGAGAGGAACTCAGCGCCGCGCGGGTCAAACATGCCGATATCGATGATGTTGCCCTCTTGCCATCCCGCCTGGTCGGCCGATATGCGCTGACTGACGCTGTAGCAAACGCTCAGTCGCCCGATTCCAGGACCCACCTCAAACGGGCGCAGGACGTACTCGGCCTCATCGCGGTCCGACTGGGCAACGTGGCCTTGGAGGACTATGGTTCGCTCATCAGGCATCACCCACGCCTTGTCAATGGCAACGGTGGCTTGGCACCCATTGTCCTAACTCCTGGCGGGATGTCAATCGCTGCCAGCCCGGCGGGTCCCGCGGGCGCTTGACGGCGGTTTGCCGTGGTGCTACAATCCGGGTCCCACTTCTGACGCCCAAGGCCTGCCCCCTGCCCAAACCTTTGGGATCGAGAGGATTGGTGCGCTCTGCCAATGTCCACACCGTCTCATACGTTCATGCCTGAAAGCGCTTCTCTGTCGCGCGAGCGATTCCGCAGCGCAATCCTGTTTGGCCGTCCCGACCGTGTGCCGCTTTGTCCAGGCCACCCTCGGGAGTCTACGCTGGTGGCGTGGCGGCAACAAGGGCTTCCCAACGACGCGGACTGGGAGGAGCACATCTGGAGTCTGTTGGGCGTCCCGCGCGAGCCACAGCGCACTGTGCCCGACGCCGGCGTCTCATTCAAGATGATGCCCACCTTCGAAGAGAAGGTGCTGGAGCACAGGAATGGGCACTACGTCGTCCAAGATTGGATGGGGGCGATTACCGAAATCTCCGACCAGTTTGACTACACGTACATCCGGTCGGCGAAGGACTTCGTGACTCGCCGCTGGCACCGGTTCCCCGTCCGCAATCGTCGCGAGTGGGAACGCAAGATGGCCTGGCGCTACGACCCGGACGAGCCGGGTCGTTTCCCGTCTGACTTCGCCGACCGATGTCAAGCACTCCAGACCCGCGACAGTGTGTGGTGTGTGACGTTCAACGGTCCCTTCTGGCAACTGCGCGAGTGGTGTGGGCTGGCGAACCTCTGCATGTTGATGATTGACGAGCCCGACTTCGTTGTGGACATGATCCAGTTCTGGTCCGACTTCGTGACTCGGACGCTGGCGGATCTTCTGCGTGGTGCGGTGCCGGACTACGTGGTGATCGGTGAAGACATGGCGTACAAGATGCACAGTATGATCTCGCCGGCGATGACGCGCAGGTTCTTACTGCCAACGTGGAAGAGATGGGTAGCTGAAATCACCGACGCGGGTTGCCCGATCGTCGCCGTCGACTCGGATGGCTACATAGGCGAGTTGCTCCCGATATGGATCGAGGCCGGGTTCAACTGCTGTCTGCCTGTGGAGGTCGCCGCTGGCAACGACATCGTGGCCTACCGCAGGCAGTACGGACACCAAATGGCTTTCATCGGGGGCATTGACAAGCGCGCTCTTGCCGCTGGCGGCGCCACGATGCGAGCGGAGGTACTGCGGGTGGCGCCCCCGCTGCTGGAGCAAGGCGGGTTTGTTCCCGGGTGCGACCACGGGGTTCCCCCGGACATCTCGTGGCCGAACTTCGTCGACTACGCGCGCCTTCTGGCCGAGTTGACGGGCTGGCTATAGCGGACCCGTGCTGGCACCGGGCGCCGGGTAGGAATCGAGGAGGGAGCGATGGCTGTGAGCGATGGATTGCGGTTTCGACAGGTTCACCTGGATTTCCACACGAGCGAGCACATCGCGGGAATCGGCGCGGAGTTTGATGCCGAGGAGTTCGCTTCTACGCTTGAGGCTGCCAGGGTTGACTCGATCACGTGCTTCGCACGGGGACACCACGGGTGGGTGTACTACAACACGCAGGCCTTCCCCGAACGGCGACATCCACACCTTGAGCGTGATCTGCTGAGGGAGCAGATCGCGGCCTGCCACGCGCGCAGGATCCGGGTGCCAATCTACGTGACGGTCCAATGGGACCACTACAGCGCGAGACAGCACCCCGAGTGGTTGGTGATGGATGACCACGGATGCCCCGTGGGGACTCCGATCGACGAACCGGGGTTCTACCGTAAGCTCTGCCTCAACTCACCCTACGTGGACTTCCTGAAATCTCACGTGGCAGAGATCCTTGAGACAATGCCTGTCGATGGTTTCTTCTTCGATATCGTCCAGCCGCAGGACTGCTCCTGCCGCACCTGCACGGCCGGTATGAAACGAGGTGGGCTTGACCCATTCGATCCAACCGTTCGCAAGGCTTATGGACTTGGTGTGGTGAACGACTTCAAGCAGGATCTGACGCGCTTCGTACACCGGTTCGACCAGGAAGCCACCGTCTTCTACAACGCGGGGCACGTGGGACCGCGACACCGCGACGTGGTGGGCGCGTACACACACTTCGAGCTGGAATCGCTGCCCAGCGGGGGCTGGGGCTATCTGCACTTCCCCCTTGCGGTACGCTACGCACGGACACTCGGCCGCGACTGTCTCGGGATGACGGGAAAATTCCACACCTCGTGGGGCGACTTCCATTCATTCAAGAACGAAGCAGCGCTTCAGTTCGAGTGCTTCCAGATGCTGGCGCAGGGAGCCGGGTGTTCGGTCGGCGATCAACTGCACCCTTCCGGAAAGATTGACACCGCTACCTATGATCTAATC
>JAUVSX010000104.1 GCA_030596915.1 Chloroflexota bacterium
ATCGTGGAATGATGTTCAGGAGTTTATCCGGAGACTGAACCGCAGGGAAGGTACTGATAAATACCGGTTGCCGACGGAGGCGGAGTGGGAGTATGCAGCGCGCGGCCCGGCGGGGGCGACCTACCCCTGGGGTGAGTCGGATCCGACGTGTACACGGGCCCAATACGCGGACTGCGAGGACGGTACAGTTGCCGTAGGCGGTCGACCAGAAGGGGCTAGCTGGTCCGGTGCCCTTGACATGGCGGGGGACGTCTGGGAATGGGTGGCGGACTGGTACGGCCGGAGCTATTACGACGTATCACCCTCGGAGAACCCAACCGGTCCGGAATCTGGGCAGGACCGGGTGTTGCGCGGAGGTAGCTGGTATTTCGACGAGCGCTATATGCGGGGGGCTGGTCGCTATAAGCTTCCCCCGGCTCACCGCATCGACTATGTAGGTTTCCGGTGCGTGGTCGTGCCGGAGTGACGAAGTGCTCGGCGCTTGTGGACAAGAGGGGGGGGAATCTGCCCCCCTCTTTTCGTGCGTGGCTCACGGCGCGAGGTCGAGTTTTCGATCCGCCGTTCCCTTGGCGCGGTCGGATGGCAGGTACGGATTCCTGCCGTCTGCCTGTGCTGACACCGCAGTATGAGAACCGCCGTTGATGGCCCGTCGCTGATCCATCTCCAGATCACGCTGGAGCACGATCTGGACGCCGATGGCCTTCTCGTGCCGTTCCCAGGCTCGACGGAGCAGGCGCGCTTCGTGATCCATCGCTATCCCGGCGGCTACGTGCGCTACTTCCGCCACGACCTCCCGGATCCCGTTCGCGAGCGGCTGACCGCTCTGCTTGGCGACACGGCTCTTAGCAACCAAGATGTGGTTAAAGCCATCCTGGCTGCGGACGTCCGCTGCCAGGATGTGTTCATCGGCGCCAGCGCTGTATTCGTGAACCGGCCTGGGCAGCCCGAATTCCCGGATGTCGTCTGCCACGAGGGCCGCTTCGTGATCGTGGACGGCGACGAGCCTATCTCTGAAGCCTTCTCGGTACGGGAGAATGAGGCGGCGGCGGAGGCCGCCGTGGAGACAGCGGCCCCCTTCCGGCGGCGCGGCTGCGGACGGCAGGTCACGGCTGCGTGGGCCTACCACGTCATGGGACAAGGGAAGGTCGCGTTCTACAGCTTCGCGGAGGAGAATACAGCCTCGCAGGCGTTGGCGCGCAGCTTGGGTGTGGTACAATTCAGCAGCGTCGCAGCATACGAGTGAGGAGATGAGCCATGCGTGTCAAGCTGGCATACGGGCGCGAGGGGCCGTGGGCCGAGCTGCCCGATCGGAATGTGACGATCCTAGAGCCTCGGTTCGTCGCGGGCGTTCCCGATGAGGAGGGCGCCATAATTGGGGCATTGCGCCAGCCGATAGAGAGCGCTCCGCTGGGCGAGCTCGTGACCCCAGACGACTCGGTCGCTATTGTCTTCAGCGACATCACCCGTCCAATGCCCAATGACCGGGTGCTTCCGCCTCTGCTCGCCGAGTTGAGCCACGTACCGCGCGGGCAGATCGTCTTGATCGACGCGCTGGGGATGCACCGCGCGAACACAGAGGACGAGTTGCGCCGTATGCTGGGTGATGCGATCGTCGACGAGTACTGTATCGTGATGCACGATGCATGCAACGACGACGAACTGGTGAACCTGGGGCGGACTAGCTTCGGTCACGATGCCTGGGTCAACCGTACCTACGCGCGGGCCACGGTCAAGATCCTCACCGGTTTCATCGAACCGCACCTCTTCGCCGGGTTCAGCGGTGGTCCCAAGGCGGTCCTTCCGGGGGTGGCTGGCAGTCGGTTGGTGCTCGAGAACCATAGCGCCCCGATGCTGGACAATGCCTGCGCGAGGTGGGGCGTAACCGAAGGCAACCCAGTTTGGGAGGAGATGCTCGAGGTCGCGCTCAAGACGTCACCGACGCTATTGGTCAACGTGACGCTGAACCGAGACCGTGCAATCACTGGTGTCTACGCCGGCGATCTCCAGGCCGCCCACAGGGCGGGGGCGGCCGCCGTGCGCGAGACGGCGATGGTCCCAGTCGATGCCCCCTTCGATATCGTCATCACGTCCAACTCCGGGTACCCGCTGGATCTGAACGTCTACCAGTCGGTGAAGGGCATGTCGGCAGCGATGCAAGTTGTTCGCGAGGGCGGGAGCATCATCGTCGCGGCGGAATGCTGGGACGGCATCCCTGACTATGGGGAATTCAAGAGGCTTCTGCACATGGCTGACACCCCGGAGGGGTTGCTTGAGATGGTCCGGCAGCCTGGCTACCTGGTGATGGATGCGTGGGAGGTGTTCATCCAGGCGCAGATCCAGATCAAGGCCGACGTCTATCTGAAGAACAGCTACCTGTCGGATGAAGAGGTCGAGAGCGTGCTGCTGCGCCCCTGTCATCAGATCGAGGAAACGTTGGCCGAGCTGCTGGATCGCTACGGCCCTGACGCGCGCATCTGCGTCCTGCCGGATGGGCCGCAGACGATTCCCTATCTGCAAACCCGCTGATCTTTGGACACCCGGAGTGAACCAGGCCGCCCGGGGCGCTCGTGCCGCCCTGGGCGGCTTGCGTGTTTCTGCTCTAGCGCGGCTCCGCGTCGAGCTGTGCGGTCAACGTCTCGACGAAGACATCGAAGGTTGGCCGCCCGTACAGACAGAAGACGACCCTTCTGAGCCCCGTTTCACCGCGCAGGTACGCGGTCGCTGCGTGAAGCATCACTTGAGCACCATCCCGTACGGGATAGCCGTAGATGCCGGTGCTGATGGCGGGCAGGGCCACTGATCGAAGCTCATATGTGTCGGCCAGTTCGAGGGCCGCGCGCACCGCTGATCCCAGGAGCTCCGCCGACCGTGGCGTGCGGTCGTAGACTGGCCCGACGGCGTGAATGACATAGCGCGCCCTCAGGTTGCCCCCGGATGTGATCGCTGCTGTGCCAGTGCGCACCGGTCCGTGCCGCTGCACCCAAGCGTCGCTCTCCCCCTGTATCGGCGGGCCGCCCTTGCGGGAGATGGCGCGGGCGACGCCACCGCCGTGCGCTAGCCACTCGTTGGCTGCGTTGACGATCGCGTCGGTGTCCAGTTCGGTGATGTCGCCCTCGACTAACTCCAGGATTGTCTGCTCAATCGTTGTCTGCATATGGGATTGCGCCTTCCCCATAAGTTCTGAGCCATGCCACTGTCAAAGGCGTCCCTGTGTGCATTCCTCGACGATGAAGTCGTCAGGTCGGTTCTTGAAGCGCATTCTGCAGCCCCATGCGCCCCCTGGCGCGGGAGGTTCCGAAACGTCTTGAGGCCCGCGCCACGTTGCGGGCCTCATCGTAAGCAAGTTCAGCGGTGCTCCCCGCAGCCCCAAATGAGAGGCAGTCTGGTACAGGCCGCGGTCCAGGCCCGCTAGGACTCGGGTGTCACAGTTGGGGCGGGCTGTTCGCTGAAGAGGACCTTCTTGAAGCCCAGCCCCGTGATGAGGCGGCGTAAATAGTCCTCGGCGTTCTGCTGCGCCCTCTCGAGAATGCCGTCCTCCAGGGCTGCGTTCAGGATCTCCTGCTCGGCGGCTCGGCGGGCCTCGGTCTCAAGGGCGGGGTTCATGCCGACCACGCCAATGTCGCGGTCGTAAATATAGGACTTCTCGTTGTCCAAAGTGGCAATGAACACCTCGGCAGGGGGAAGCACCACCGTCACGGTGCCGTCCTGAGCGACGACGATGTCGTCCTCCCGCATCTTTGCCAGGTCTACGCCAGCGATAACCTGACCGTGCGATACGAGCAGCAGCTTGTCGCCAAACAGGAAGGCGAACGGGCCTTGCCCCGATTCAGCGGTGATGATCTTCTCAACCGAGTATTGTGAGGTCTCCAGGCGCGCCAGACTGCGCACTTCGTGGATGATCGTGACAGGATCGGGGATGATGGTCGGGGTCGGATTGGTGAGCTCCTCGAACTGCTTCACGAGAATGCTCCCCGCATTCTCCAGGGGACGTGTCAGCCCCCGGACGGTGGAGACCAGAAGGTAGCCACCGACGACGACGGCGACAAGGATCAACAGCAGTATTACGGTGTTCACGCTGATCTTAGTGTTCATTCTTCTCACTCCTTGCCAGCAATTGTATCACACCAAGAGACAATCCCAAGGCAAAGGCCAGGTCCACGAGGAAATATGAGGCGTCAACCATTCCGTGGGCGAGGAAACTCACCATCATTCCCATCAGTCCCAACGCCAAAGCCCGTCGGTCAGGATGGTTCAGGCGGCGCAACGGCAAAGCCAGCCGCCAGAAGGCTATCTGGAGCCACACCCCGACCGCCAGGCCTGGAATGCCCATTCTTGTAGCGTAATCGAGCACGACATTGTGCGCATGGGAGAGATGGAGCTCCTGCCAGGCGGCAGGCCTAATGTAGCGACCGCGGTAGCTGTAGAGGAAGTTGTCTGGCCCGACGCCTAGCCACAGATGGTCGAGGAACATCGCCCACGAGGACCGCCAGAGCTGGAGACGGAAGAACGTGGTACCGCTGTGGGCGTCGGAGAGAGAGGCGAAGCGCGGCGTGCGAAGGGAGGGAGTCGCAGCGAGGGCGGCTGCGAGGGCTGCACCGAGAGCGGCCACCAACCAGCGTCCACCCGCAAGGATACCAACTGCCAACAATGACAACGGGACGCCGACGAGCAGCGCACCTCTGGAGAAGCTGAACAGGTTTGCGGCGGCCACCGGAAGGGCGGCGATGCCGTACGCCACCCGACGACGGCGCGCCCTCCCTAGCAAACAGACGGCCACCAGTACGGGCAACGCCCGGCCCAGGTACAGGCCGACGTTGTTGGGCGAGCCGTACACCGAGCGCAAACGGCGGAAACCGCCCTCGGCTGTGATGATGTTGACCCCCATCGCGTACTGAGCCAGGCCAATGGTGGCGACGGCCGCGGCGCCGAGAACAAACAGGTCCACGACACGCCACACAGCCCTGGCGTCGAGTCGGGTCGTGCGCAACATCAGGTAGAAGAGCGCGGGTTCCAGGATGACGACGCGCAGCTCGCGCAGAGCGACGTGGCGGTACTCAGCCACGAAGTACGAGGCTATGGCGACGAGCACGAAGGTCAGCACGGCCAGGTCGAGGCTGGACGTCGGGCTGAGACGCGAGATCCAGGATCGAAGAGCGGCGCTGACTCCGTGGGGCCCCTCGGGTTCCGCCTCCCGCTTCGCGCGGCGCTGGGCATACCAGCGGGCAATCACCCTGACTCCCCACGAGAGCGCGCAAAGGAGGACAACAATCTCGACCATCGAGAACAGCTTGTCCGCCACGGGCCGTGGCTGAAGGTAGAAGGGCGCCAGGCCAGCAACCAGCGCCAGTCCCAGGTCGAGGCGCAGTAGTACCAGAACTGCGAGCGCGAGCCCGCTGGCGACCGCGAGTGGCCGGTAGGGGGAGAAGTAGAACAGGCCCGCGGAAGCGCGCATAGCGAGCAGGATCGAGCCCGATGCCCAAGGAGACTGTGTGAGTGCGGGCCAGAGGCCAGGGGGGACGAGGAATCCGCCGCTATCCGCGTCTGGGCCGCCGTCCGACGCCTGCAATCCAAGACCCCCGGCCGCATACACGACAATGCCGAGCAGGCAGATGAAAGCCAGCGAAACCAAGGCCACCAAGGCCCAATCATAGAGCGACGTGTCCGGTCTGCGGCTCACGCTCCAGCCGGCGAGGGGCCACTGGTCCCATCCTCTATCGGCGATCACCTCCGCTACGTGGGGTCCGTCCTCCAGCCGGGAGGCGATCGGGAGCGTGACGACTTGTGGGGTGAGGTCGGGAGAGGTGAGGACGAGGTATGCGCCGCGCTCGCTGAGGGGTAAGTCATTGGCGGGCTCGCCGTCAATACTAATGAAGAGATAGCCCCGGTAGTTTCCGCGACGCACCCGCAGCGCGAAGTCAGTTCCGGCAAAGGGGATGGTGACCCGATCCGTGCCTGCCTCGCCGGGATCCGCCCCCAGATCGGAGAATTCCCAGTCTCCGTCCCAGTCGGCTGTGCCGGACAGGGGCGTGTAGAGGGCAGTGGCAGTCTGGTCAAGGACACGCGCGCGGAGGACAACAACCGCGCCGATCAGAGGCGCGGCGATGAGAAGACCTGCCAGGCATGCGAGCAAGAGGGTTCTGGGGCGCCGGGTCATGGCTGGGAGGGATGAGTCAAACCGGCGTTCGTCACCGCCATTGAACGGTGGTCGCGCGGCCACCAGCGGTCAGTGGGGACGCTTGGCCGTCCCCAAGCGTGATCATGGTTAGGTCTCCGCGATAGATGACGATAAGGCGATTGCCCGAAGGGCCCCAGGCGACCTCAGGGTAATCAAGACCGAGTTCTTGGGCCGGCGGAAACAGCGGCCGCTGGTCAGAACCGTCGCGGTCCATCACGTAGAGATCGTAGCCGCTAGTACGGCTCGCGCCGGGATCGCGGGCCTGGCCGTACGCGACCACGTCGCCCTGATGGGCACATTGAGGCGCAGCCCATAGGCCGGCATCGTCGACGAGATGGGCGTTGATGGTGCCGTCGGCCGCGATGGCCCAGATGTCAAACTCAAGGCTGTCCTCGGGCGAGCCGTCGGAGGCCGCGGGCGTGTGCAGGGCGGTGATGAGGAAGCTCCCGTCGGGCGACCAGCTGAGCGTTGGCGTCCAGACCCACGGCGCGTAGGTGCGGTAGGGCGGGAACCGGAGGAGAGTGGCGGACGTACCGGCGGCGACGCTGACGGTGCCGATCTCATCCGCACGCGCATAGGCCAAGTGGTGACCGTCGGGCGACCATGCGTACGTCGTTCCCCACCAACCGTACGCGCCGCCGCTGCTACGCCCCACGATACGCCGCTCGTCCAGTAGTCTGCCGTCGAGCGGATCAGGTCTGGCAATCCACAGGTCGTTCTCCGCGCGCCATCCCGGATTCCCCGCAACCGGTGTGCCCGTGGCATACGCTATGCGGCAGCCTTCTCCCATCGACCCCCGGCTGCAACTGGGCTCCCAGTCGGCCCACAGTATGTTCTCGACGTCGACCTGGACCGGCGTAGCGCCGCCGGCAGCGGTATCAACCAGCCAGAGAGAGTTGAACGGAAGCGGCGCGGATTCATCGGCTGCGTGGGCAACGGTGTACATCGTGGCCCGAGTGAAGAGCACGTAGGAACCATCTGACGTGAGGCGGAACACCTGCCCATCCAGATCTCCTGAATGCGTCAGCCGGCGCAGGTTGGCGCTGGTCCCCCGCATCAGCCAGACGTTGCGATCCGCGATGTAGACCACGGTGCCGCGGATAGGCACGGGCGCGAGATGCACCTGGCCGCCGACGAGGACCACCTCGGCGCGGGGTTCTTGCAGTAGGACCCGCCGCACCAGCGTCCGCTCAACCTGCTCGCCGTCCTCGGTGGTAACGCGGTAGGTCAGCTCCTCAACACCGGCCTCACCACGTTCCAGGAGGCGAGTCTCCCCAGATGGGATGGACGTATCGACAACTGTGCGCCGCTCAAACGGCAGCATACGCTGTAGCGCTTCTGTGCGTCTCTCGACGCGGATGACGCGGATGGTCATCCCATCCTCAATGAAGGACGACTCGACGGGCACCACGCGGTCGTCCTCGTCGAGCGTCACGCCGGCCTCGGCCAGCAGGTCCCGGACGGTGAGGGCGTTGGTTGAGAGTCCGCGTGCCTCCCCGTCGGCCAGGAGCGCAACGGAATGAGAGCCTTGGAAGGGCGCGCACGCCGCCAAGGCGAGCAGGAGCAGCAGCGAAAGGGCCCACTTTCCCATATTGGGGCGGATCATGGCACCGCAGGTCGGCCAACAAGACGCCCAGTGCGGCCTAGGTCGTCCGGTCCACCAAGATCGCTCAGGTCGCCGCGGATAAGCCAGCTCCCTATAGGCGAATGGCGAGGTCTGCATTCACAATGCCAGGGTTGCCGGAACGTGGGAACCCCATTCGCCTCCGGAATGAAGGCCAGCCCTACAACGTCAGGTTCCATTCCCGAACCGTGCCCAGCAGATCGCGGGCGGTAAGATCGAGCTGGAGGGGGGTGACGGAGATGTAGCCGTTGGCCACGGCCCAGATATCGGTGCCTTCCTGCTCGATGCCCGTTGGTTCCGGTCCGCCGATCCAGTAGTAGGGGCGACCGCGGGGATCGAGACGGCGCACCAGTTCGTCTCGATAGATGCGCAGTCCCATACGGGTGACGAGTACGCCGGCGATCTCATCGGCTGGCAGCGGCGGCACATTGACGCTGAGGAGTGTGCCTTTCGGCAGTCCATTACCGAGCACACGCCGGGCGAGCCGGGAGGCGAAATCCGCGGCGACGCCATAGTTGCCGTCGGTGTAGGAGTCAAGCGAGATGGCGAACGCCGGGATGCCCGCAATTGTCGCCTCCATCGCGGCGGTGACGGTGCCGGAGTAAGTGACGTCGTGGCCCAGGTTGGCGCCGCGGTTGATCCCCGAGACCACGAGGTCGATGGGGTGCTCAACCAGCCCGAGAGAAGCCAGCGCAACCGCATCTGACGGTGCCCCGTCGGTGGCGAGGGCTGGCGTGCCATTCTGCAGCGTCACGG
>JAUVSX010000463.1 GCA_030596915.1 Chloroflexota bacterium
CCGCGACGCCGTCGCCGATCAATTGTAGGGGCGGGGCTTGTCCCCGCCCGGTGAGGCTGCGCGCCGTCCGCGGGCCGTCCACAGACAGCCCTCCCTAACCCTCCCCAGTTTGGGGAGGGCTGGGGGTGGGGTGGAGTCCGTCTGGCGGGCGACCGCCTGCTCTCCGAGCAGGATTGGGTCGCCCCTACTGGTCGCCCTACAGGCTCTCAGCGTCTCGGCTGTCTTGGCGTCTTTGCGTTGTTTCCCGATTTGCCCCGCGTCTTCCCGCGGATCCTCGACCATGCTACAATTGTCCAGAGGCACACGATGACTACGAGCACAGTGAGGCGAATCAAGCAGGTCCCGCTGTTTGCCGATCTCACCCCTGAGGATCGTATCGCCGTAATCAAACTGCTCAAGCGGGAATACTGCCGCGCTGGAGAGACAATCTTCGAGCAGGGGCAACCCGGCCGCAACGCCTACTTCGTCGAGGACGGCGAGCTTCAGGCCTGGCACGTCGATCCAGAGGGCACTGTGCAGGATGCCGGCACGTTTGGGGCGGATACCTTCTTTGGCGAGACCTCGCTTCTGCTGGGCGAACCCCACGATGTCACGATGGAAGTCGTGCGGGACGCCAGCATCCTATACCTGAACAGAGGCGCGTTTGACCAACTGCTCGAGGAGCGCCCCGCGCTGTTCAAGAGCTTGGAGATGCGGGCGGATGTGGAGCGCAAGCTGCACGCCCGTCACTTCGCCTGGCAGGAACCAGACGAAGTCGTCTCGCTGGCTCTGCACAAGCATCCCGCCGTGCTGATCCGAATCCTACTGCTGCCAATACTGGTGCTTCTCGTGGTCGTCAGCGCGGCCGGATACCCCGATTTGCTGCCCAACCCTCTGCGAGCTACTGCGGCCGCCCTCGTCGTGATCCCGCTCGCAGCGATCATATTCCTCGTAGTCGACCACTTCAACGACGACTATGTCGTGACTAACAAGCGTGTGCTACACGAGGAGCGAGTCTTCGTCATCCGCGAGTACCGTACAGAGGCGCCGCTGCACATGATCCAAGACGTGCAGCAGACTCAACGGGGACTCCTCGCGCACGTGTTCAACTTCGGTGATCTGATCATCGAGACGGCTGGGGAGCGGGGGCACGTCGCCTTCCGCCAGATCCCCGACCCGGACAGGGCCCGCGACGCGATCTTCGACGAGATCGAGCGAGTGCGCTCCGTAGCCAGGGTCGAGGAGCGATCGGCCATCCGGTCAGCGCTTCGCCGCCAATTCGGGTCGCAGCCCAACGAGGAGCAGAACGCCTCGGCCGAGCTCTCTCCTTCACAACCGTCCAAGGTGGAGCGACGATCCGGCTGGATCGGCCGGCTGCGGCAAATCATGTCGTACGTCCTGCCTCCCCTGCGCTACGAGCAGGGAGATACGATCACGTGGCGCCAGCATTGGGCCGGTCTCTTCCTGCCAATCCTGCTGCCGACGGCAGGAATCGTGGCAGCGACACTGGTCGCCGTGTTTCTACTGTACCAGGAAGTCCTTGAGGCGCGCCTCGTGCTGCTCGGCTACAGCGTCGCGCTGGTCTTGCTGATTCTCTGGTGGCTGTGGCGATTCAGCGATTGGAAGAATGACGTGTACCAGGTGACGGCCACGCGCATCATCGACGTCGCCCGCCGCCCCTTCTTCTTCAGCGAGCAGCGCCGCGAGGCGACCCTCAACAGAATCCAGAACATCAGCCTGACGATACCGGGTCCTATGGGGAGACTGTTCAACTACGGCTCGGTAACGATCGAGACCGCCGGCGAGGGCGCGTTCACCTTCAAATACGTCAAGGACCCTCGTAACGTGCAGGCCGAGATCTTCCGCCGGATCGACGCGTTTCAACAACGCCAGCGCCAAGAGGACGCGGACCGCCGCCGGATCGAATTGATGGACTGGTTCGCCGTCTATGACGAGGTCCGCGATTCCCACCACTCGGGTAGGGAGTCACGACCGTCGCGCGGGAAGAGGACCTGACCCTATGACTGTCCGCCAGATCGTCGTCTACGATGACCCAATGCTGCGCCGGAGCTCGCGCCGCGTTCGCCACGTCACTCCCGCCATCGAGGAGCTGGTCGACGATATGCTCGAGAGCATGCGCGCCGCCAACGGCATGGGCCTGGCCGCGATTCAGGTCGGCGTTCCTCAGCGCGTCATTGTCTTAGAGGTGGCCGAGGAGAACGAGGACGAAGACGAGGCCCAGGACGATGACCGAGAGACGCCCCGCCCAAAGAGACTCTATGCCGTCATCAACCCAAAGATCGCGCGCAAATCCCGCGACACGGAGGAGGGAATCGAGGGTTGCCTCTCAGTTCCTGGCCTCGTCGGCGAGGTCGAGCGTCACCTTGCGGTGACGGTGAAGGGGCTTGACACTGAGGGGCACAAAGTGCGCATCAAGGCAGACGGCCTGCTGGCTCGCGTCTTCCAGCACGAGATCGACCACTGCGATGGTGTGCTCTTCATCGACCACATCGACGACCCGGAGAAACTCTGGCCCGTGGAGGAGGGGGAGGAGGAAGCGGCCGAGGCCGCTCAGGAGGTGCCCGGCGGCAGCGCGGCTGCGCCTGCGCCGTTGGTGTGAGGGGCGGCGCTGGCTCGCTAGTAGGCGCCTCGCCCTGAGAGCACGGCGCCGATTGTGCGCCACAGGATGCGCACGTCAAGCCACATCGAGTAGTTCTGGATGTAGTACAGGTCGTCCTCGACCCGAACGTGGGTCTGATCGTCACTCCGGCCCGACACCTGCCACCAGCCCGTCATCCCCGGAGGCACAGCGAAGCGCTTCCGTTGCCAGCCCTCATACCGCTCCACCATCCACGGCAGTTCCGGACGCGGCCCCACGAGGCTCATCTCCCCTCTGATGACGTTGATCAGTTGCGGTAGCTCGTCCAGGCTGTAGCGCCGTAGAAAGCGTCCTGCGCGCGTCACGCGGGGGTCATCACGTTGCTTGTAGACCACCCGTCCATCTGGCGTCTCGTGCACGATCCCGGGCAGCAGGTCATCCGCGTTGGGAACCATCGTACGGAACTTCCAGATACGAAAACGCCGGCAATTCTCGCCCACTCGTTCCTGCCCGAACAGCACTGGGCCCGTCGAATCGAGACTGATCGCGACCGCAATCACAAGAAGAAACGGCGCACAGAGAATCAGAAGCGGTATCGCGAGCACCAGATCAAACAGTCTCTTGACCACCCGCGCCCGCCCTTCAATGGCGGAGGCCCGCAAGCGGATTAGCGGGAGCCCGAACAGCTCGTCCGTGCGCGTGCGATAGAACGCC
>JAUVSX010000219.1 GCA_030596915.1 Chloroflexota bacterium
AGATACATCTGGACGCTGAGGAGTTCCGCCGAATGCAAGAAGTTCGAGCCGTCGCCAATCGGTGCATCGAGAACGTCGAACACGTCATAATCGGTAAGCGCCGCGTGGTCGAGCGGGTCGTTGTGGGCCTGCTGGCACAAGGGCACATTCTTATCGAGGATGTACCGGGTGTGGGCAAGACTATGCTGGCGCGAGCGCTGGCCAAGTCCCTTGGTTGCACGTTCCGCCGAATCCAGTTCACGCCCGACATGCTGCCTTCGGACATAACCGGCGTCTCAATATACAATCAGAAGACGCTTGAATTCGAGTTCCGGCCCGGGCCGATCGTGGCCCAGATCGTCCTTACGGACGAGATCAACCGGGCGACGCCGAAGACGCAGGCCGCGCTGCTGGAGGCGATGCAGGAGCTGCAGGTCACTGTCGACGGCGTTACGTACAAGCTGCCGAAGCCTTTCCTGGTTATGGCGACGCAGAACCCAATCGAGTACGAGGGCACGTTCCCATTGCCGGAAGCGCAGTTGGATCGGTTTCTGATGCGCATTCGCCTGGGGTACCCTGAGCTAGCTGACGAGATTGCGATCCTCGATTCGCAGCAATACGCCCATCCGCTCGAGAGCATCGGACAGGTTGTCACCGTCGAAGAACTCACGAATGCGCAGGACAGGCTGAAGCACGTCTACGTCGACCCGCTCGTCAAGCGCTATATCGTGGACATCGTCACGCAGACGCGGCGCCATCCCGACATCTACCTGGGCGCCAGCCCGCGTGGTGCTCTGGCGCTCTACCGCGTAGGACAGGCCTGGTCGGCCGTACAAGGGCGCGACTACGTGCTCCCCGACGACATCAAGGCGTTGGCAGCGACGACGTTGTCTCACAGGCTCATCGTCAGCCCCTCGGCGCGCCTCAAGGACGTGAGCGGCGAGGCCGTCATGCACGAACTCTTGACGACGCTCCCTGTCCCGGGAGCCCGGGTCAAGCCTACCTAGCCCGGGAAGGGGGCGGCGGTGCGACGTGCGTGGGTAGTGCTGGTCCTCGCGATCGCCAGTCTGGCGGGGGCTCTGATCACCGGACGTGACCTATACTTCCTCGTCACCTATGTCCTGGCCGGGACGCTAGTCATCTCAGCATTGTGGGCGTGGCTAGCGATGAGGGGCTTGCGCCTGGGACGCCACACGCGCGCCCAGAGGGCCCAGGTGGGGCGTCCCTTCGAGGAGAGTTTCACCCTCACCAGCGCATCCCGGCTGCCCAAGCTGTGGATCGTTGTGCGAGACCACTCCGATCTTCCGGGACATCGCGCCAGCAGAGTTATCCACAACTTGAGAGAAGGCCAACAGCACAACTGGACCACGCGCACGTTGTGCGAGCAGCGCGGGCGCTTCCGGTTGGGCCCGGTGACGATCGCGAGCAGCGATCCATTGGGACTGTTCGAGTTCCGGCGCAAGCTTCCCCAGACGAAAAGCATCGTGGTATACCCCGCGACGGTTCCGATTCGGAGCTTCCCTCATCCGGCGGCGCTGCTACCCGGAGGCGATGCGCTTCGCCGCCGAACCCACTACATTACGACAAACGCCGCAGGCGTGCGAGATTACGTGCCCGGCGACAGCCTCAATCGGATCCACTGGAGGTCGACAGCCCGCACCCGCCGGCTCATCGTCAAGGAGTTCGAGCTGGACCCGTTGATGGACGTCTGGATATTCCTCGACATGGAGCGCAGTGTTCAGGTCAGCGTGGACGAGGATGAGATCACTCTGGCGATGCGCGAGATGGAGCCCCTCTGGCGTCGGGCGGAGCAGTTGCGCCTGTACCCAAGCACAGAGGAGTACGCCGTGACCGCGGCGTCCTCGGTCGCCGAGTACTTCATCCACCAGCGCCGGTCTGTGGGGCTGGTCGCATATGGGCAGCGACGGGAAGTGATCCAGGCTGACCGGGATGAGCGTCAGTTGGGGAAGATACTCGATACGTTGGCCGTGCTGCGGGCCGACGGCGACATGCCCTTTCACGAGATGATCAGGGCGGAGGGCAAGCGGCTGACGCGGGGGTCGATCGTGGTCGCAATTAGCCCGGCGGTGCGATGGGAATGGGTTGAGGCGGCGCAGCTTGTGAACCGCACGGGGTTGCACGTCGTCGCGATCATGGTGGACGCCTCAAGCTTCGGAGGGCAGCAGAGCGTTGGCGCGTTCCGCGAGCGGATGGCTGCTTCAGGGATGCCCGCAATCCTCCTACGTCGGGGCGACACACTCAGTCAGGCTCTCAGTGATGTCCCTCGGCTTCGGAGTGGATCGGCGGTGTCTCCGAGCTATTCGACCCTGTCAGCCTTCGGATGATGCGCAGGGCGAGCGCCTCGATCTGCCTCTGGTAGCGCACGAATAGGAACGCCAGCCCCGCGGTCCCCCCAACCAGGGGTATCCAAGCCCACGCGGGCAACTCGGTGGCATGAGCGCCGAACCAGCACGACACGAAGACCCCCGGCAGCCTGCCTAGCGTCGCCAGCACGACCACCCCCGGTATCGGGAGCGGGCGCAGGCCAATAACGAAGCAGAGGATGTCGTCGGGGAGCCCAGGGACGAGGAAGACGAGGAAGAAGACGAGCGGTCCCCTGCGGCCGGCGATACGATCCCACCTGGCCAGCGTCTCCGGCTTGACAAGCTTCTCGACTAGCGGGCGCCCGAAGAAGCGCCCGAGCACCATCGCCAGCGTCGTCCCCACAAGCAGCCCCAGCATGCTGTATAGCGTGCCCAGCCACACACCGTACAGGTAGCCGTTCATCAGCCCGATGACGTGACCCGGCACCGGCGCCAGAAGCACCTGGGCCGCGTTCAAACTGACACTGGCGACAGGGGCCCAGGGGCCGAAGCCGGCAACCCAATTCTGGACAAGCTCCTGGTCGCCGAAGATGGCCCACAGCGGCTCCCGCCAGGTCCAGATGGCGGCGGCCGTCGCCAGCCGCCGCACGATCAGGATGGCGATCCGTAGCCGCGGCCAGGCGCTTTCCGATCTCATGGCGCGGTGTGCTCACCTGATATGACGTGAGCAGGCCTCAACGTGAGCGTGAAGGCAAACCCGGCAAGCGTCAACACAGTGGCTGTCGCGAAGAGCACGGTGTAAGATGTCCCCTGCAGCAGGTACCCGCCCACGGCGGGCACGAACGCCATCACTCCCATCAGCGTGTTGCCCATTCCCAGGTATGCCGGGCGAATCCCAGGCGGGGCCATCTCGAGCGTGTAGTTGGTGAAGCCCAACATCCACGCGCTCCGTGCGACTCCGCCTGCCACAAACGCGAGCGGGTAAGCCCACGTCAGGCGGCCGCCCCCGGCCAGATCGATCAGCAGCACGATAAGTGGCCCGGCCACGGCGATGGCGCTGCTGACGTGGATGATGAAGCGTGACCCAAGGCGCTCGCTGACGAAGCCCAGCACCCCGCTGGAAATGAGGCTGCCGATCGTGGTGGCAATGACGAAGGTGCCGATGATGCTTTCTGGCAGGTGCAGGCCATCGGTGGCGTGAATCACGTAGAAGGGCGCCGCCAGCGCCGTCATCCCGACGAGAAGGCGGGATGCCATCAGCCGGCGGTAGTCGCGGTCGCTGGCGAGCAGCGGAAACCAATTGCGCCGCTCCCGGACCGTCCCGTCGTGTGGTTCTTCAGGGGGTGGCTCCCGGATGAGAAGCGTGGCGACCGTTGAGAACGCAATGCACACGCTCGCGCAGGTGAAGAGCAGCGCGTAGTTCTGTGCAAAGGACCAGTTCTTGAGGATCAGGCCAACGAGAAGGCCCACGCCGATGCCGCCTACGCCGCCCATGAACTGGGCAACGCCGATTAGCCGCCCGCGGCGATTGACCGGGATGGCGCGGGCCATGATGTCGAACCAGACGAGGGTCATAAAGCCGTCGGACATCGCGAAGAGGCCCATCCCCACGAAGAGCAGGGTCAGCATCGCGGACGGTTGGTTGGCCAGCCCTGCCCACAGCGCAATCGCGATGATGGGCATCGCCAGGCGAAAGGGCGCCCCGACGTAGAAGAAGCGCTTCTTGCGCGGCTTGTCCTTGATCAGTTGTGCCGTCGCGAGCTGGGGCAACGTCCACCCGGCGTTGAAGACCGAGCTGGCAAGGCCGATCAGGGGCGCCGAATTCGTCAGTTGGCTCACGAACGCGGGGATCACGGTAATGGGGCTGATGAAGCCAAAGCCGAGGAGGAAGATGGCATAGTCGAGGGTGAAGGCCGTGAAGTTCCAACGATAGTTTGGCGGCGAGTCTGTATTCCTGGCCAACTCATTCCCTCTAAGTCTGGACTGCTCGGGGCGTGTGCCAGTCTAGCACGGAGCGGGCAGCGGTCAAGAGTTATCCGCCCACAGCCGTTCCCATGGGTACGCCCGCCACCGCGCCCAGGACGAAGCGCAGATGCGCCACGGGGCGGCACGAGCCTATGGCTGGGCTCGACCGGCCACGATAGTCTGGGAGGACCTCAGCGTGAAGGTGAGCACGAAACCGGCGAGTGTGAGCACAGTCGCTGTGGCGAAAAGCACGGTGTAGGACGTTGTCTGGAGCAGCCACCCTCCAACGGCGGGCACAAAGGCCATCAGCCCCATCAGCGTGTTGCCCAGGCCGACGAACGCCGGCCGGATGTTGGGCGGTGCGATCTCGAGCATATAGTTTGTGAAGCCCAGCATCCAGGCGCTCATCGAGATTCCGAGGGCGGCGTAGGCGACCGGGTAGGCTTGCGTTAGCCAGTCGATGCGGGCGAGGTGGACGATCAACACGAAGAGCGGGCCAACCACCGCGACGGCGCTGCCCATGTGGATGATCAGTCGAGTGCCGCGACGCTCGCTGACGTAGCCGAGAATGACGCTGGCGGCAAGGCTGCCGATCGTATTGGCGATGACGAAACGACCGATGACGCTTTCCGGCAAGCCCATCACGTCGGCGGCGTGACCGACGAAGAACGGCGTGGCGAGGGATGCCATACCGACGAGGGTCCTGCACAACATAAGCTTGCGGAAGTCGCGGTCGCGGCCCATCAGCTTCACTGAGAATACCTGGCCCCCCTGCGCCTCGTCAGGCGTCTGGTCGGGCTGCGGCTCGCGGATCAGGAGCAGGGCGACCGTCGAGACGGCCATCCCGCCGGCGGCGCAGAGGAACAAGAGCGCGTAGTTCTTTGGGAAGGCCCACTGGCCAAGGATCATCCCGACGAGGACGCCTACGCCGATGCCGCCAATCCCGCCGATGAACTGAGAGGTGCCTACCATTCGTCCACGTCTGCGAGCGGGAATAGCACGTGCCATGATGTCGAACCAGACCAGGCTGATGAAGCCGTCGGAGAGGGCAAGCAGGCCCATGCAAGCGAAGAACAGGACCAGCATCGCCGTGGGGTTGCTGGCCAGGCCCGCCCAAAGCGCGACGGCGATAATCAGCACAGTCGCCCGGAACGGCAGGCCTACGTAGAAGAACGGCTTCTTCCGCGGCTTGTCCTTGACCAGATGGGCGGTCGCCAGTTGGGGCAGCGTCCAGCCGGCGATGAAGATGGTGCTCGCGAGGCCGATCAGGGGCGCAGAGGTCGTCAGTTGGCGTACGAAGGCGGGCAGCACAGTGACTGAGCTGATAAAACCGAAGCCGATGAGGAAGCTGGCGTAGTCGACGACGAACGCCCTGAAGTTCCAGCGATAGTCGGGCGGCAGGGGTTTCGAGTGTGTTGCCAAGGTGGTGCCTCCCAAGCGGCGCGCCGGAGTCTACCACGAAGGATGGCGCGGGCAAGGGTTTCAGACTTCTCACCCCCACGCCCCGGCCCCGTCCCCCACAAGCGGGACGGGGAGTCACGTGCGAGCGGTGGATGTGTGTGCGGCCGCACTGG
>JAUVSX010000197.1 GCA_030596915.1 Chloroflexota bacterium
CCAATCAGCACGACGGTGCCATCCTCGACGTGGGGCAAGAGGGCGTCTTGTTGAGCGCGGTTCCAGCGATGGATCTCATCCACCAGCAGAATCGTGCGCCGCTGGTACATGCCGCGCCGGTCCTTCGCCTCACGGATGATACGGCGAAGATCCTTCACACCGGCGAGCACGGCGCTGATCGTCTCGAAGTGGCTGGCCGTGGAGTTGGCGATGATCATCGCCAGCGTCGTCTAGCCTGTCCCCGGAGGCCCCCAGAAGATGAGCGAGGAGAAGAGCCGGTCGGCCTCGATGGCGCGCCGCAGCAGCCGCCCCTCGCCGGCGATGTGCTCCTGGCCGACGAACTCCTGCAGGCTGCGGGGACGTAGACGCGCCGCGAGCGGCGCCTCGCGCTCGATCTGCTCCTCGCGGCTATGGTCGAATAGGTCCATGGCCGCGTCTCAGGGGACGAAGAACGTGTAGCTCTCCGCCAGGTGGGTGGCTATGGGCCCAATCGTCTGCGGAAAGAGTCCTATGAAGATGCAAGCCACAATCGCACCCGCGACGATAGTCGCTGTCAGCCAATCCTCCGAAGAGATCGAGAAGGGTTCGAGGCGGCCGTCTGGAGTACGGGGGCGCTGAAACAGGACCGATACGCCACGCCAGACGCCGATCATCACGGCCGCTCCCGCCAGGAGGGGAAAGAGGGTGGAGCGCGGGTCGTAGGAGGCCAGGGCGCGCAGATGTGCCCACCGCCAGACGAAACCGGCCCCCAGGGGCCAACCCGCTATGGACAGTCCGCCGACAACAAACGCCGCCGTGCTCCACGGCGCCGGCCACCCCCTCCCCTGCAGCGCATCCAGGCTGTCGTCGTGACTCCGCGCCCACGCGCCGCTCAGGCCGCTCGCCATGAGTATCAGGCCGAGGGGGCGCACCAGCAGCGAAAGAAAGACCAGCGTCACGCCGAGCTTGCTGTTCATCGAAAGAGCCATCAGCGCGCAGCCGGTATCGATCAGCGCGGCGTATCCGATCAGCCGCCCCAGGCGGCGTTGGGCCACCGCCAGCACGCCTCCCACAATGACCATCACCAGACCGATGGTCAGCAGCAACGGGCCAAAGCTCGGATGATCGCTGAGCCAGGGGTAGGTCTCCAGGAAGTCGAGCAGCAGGAACCAGATCGCCCCATTCCAGATGGTCCGGACGCAGATCCCTCCCAAAGGCATGCCATCGCTCGTTATCGCGGGCACCCAGCTATGGAAGGGTATCACGCCCAGCAGGAAGGCGAAGGACAGGGCCCACAGCGCAGTAGCCGTGTCGAGCAGCGCCGTCTCATTGGGCGTGAATGCGTATCTCTCCAACAGCCAGTGGGTGACCAGCAGGCCGGGGAGTGCCAGCAGGCTGAACGCGAGGAACCGCACGCCGCCCCGCGTTGGCGACTGCCCCTCGTGCTGAAGAACGAGGACCGAGATGACTGCGGCGATCTCGACGAGTAGGGCTGCGTAGATGCGCGGCTGGATCAGCAGGGCCGCAGTCAGCAGGCTGAGCAAACCCAGTCCAACCGGAAAGAGCAGGCGCTGGGACCCGAAGCGCCAGGCCAAGGTGAAGAGCACGGCTGCGGAGATGAAGAGGAAGGCGATCCCGATACGATCGCCGGCCTCCAATACCAGCTCGCGCCCGAGGATGCTGACCGACTCACCCAGCGCGAGCTGCGCCTCGCCCCCCACGTCCACGGGCTGCCCGAAGGGGAGAACGAGGACGCCCACACCGACGACGATGGCCGTAGCGATTGCACATAGCGCCGCGAGCGTTTTCCAGCGGATTAGGAAGTACGCGACGACGCCCATCGCGAGGGGGAGCAACACCAGGACGCCAGCGCCCGCTATCACTGCGCGTCACCGTGGGCGATGGCTGCGACCTCCACGGTCCTCAAGTAGGACGTCACCAGCGCGACAGAAAAGCTGAGTGCTCCAAGCAGCGCCGCCACGGCCAGGCTGGGCTCGAGTGCGACGTAGAACAGGTCGAACCCAGATAGAAACGTCAGCACGCCGATGCCGACCTGCATCGGTCGCTCGCTGAGCCCAATGAGGAGCAGGCCCAAGGCCACCAACCCGTAGACCGCCAAGGTGATGTCGGCCGGGACCTCGGGTAGTGGGATGCGCAGCGCCGCGGTGTAGGCGGCCACGGAGACGAGAAGGGCCGCCAGTAGGTTGAAAGACGCTCTGGCCGACAGAATCTGGCGACGGCGCCGAGGCGACGGTGTCTCCCGTGCGGCGGCTGCCCGCAGGGGTTCGCTCGCCCGCCGCTCGGTGACGTAGATCACCATACAGATCATCCACCCGATCAGCCCCTTGACAGCCGCCACCTCCAACCTGATCACGCGGGTCAGCAGAAGCACAATGAAGAAAACCTGCAATGTAAGAGTCAACACATTGAGGCGCCACTCGCGGCTGACGACCAGGATCCCCGCGGTGACGAACACTCCAATCACGGCAGGCATTGCCGCCAGGAACGATACTTCCGCTAGCAGCTCCCCGAGTGTTGGCATCGGCTATGCGCTCCAAATCAGCAGCAGAATGAGACACAGAACCGTCGACCACAGCAATGCCCCGGTCCCTCCACCCACGTCATCCGCAGCTCGGAACAGGCTCAGTCCACGATCGCGCGCGCCCGTCGCGGCCGTGTACAGCCACGCCAAGCGCCAGAGATCGTGGCCGACGCCCAGCAGGTGCTCAATCCTGGGGCGGATGTTCCTCTCCTGCCAGGCAAGCAGGCCCCCGATCGCCAGCGAGACAGTCCATATCAGCCACCCCGGGAGGGTTGGTATCGCCAGCAGTTCCCCGAGGGAGGGAAGTTCGAGGCCACCAACGAGGGGAGAGAGTGTCACGCCCGTCACGGCCAGCGTCAAAGCAGGCAGCCCCAGTCCAGCAACCCAGATCGCGACGGATCGGCGGCCGGACGGCAGGGGATAGGCGATGGGCAGCATCAGCCAACGCACCAGTGAGGGTACCAGGGAGGCCTGTGCCACGACGAAGGCCACCCCGGTTCCTACGGGCCCCTCTCTCACCAGGCCCCCGATGAGTGGCGCCATTGTCACGAAGCCCAACGTGAGCGGCACCCCCACGAGCGTCAGCGCGCCGATCCACGCCCCCGCACCCCACCAAACGGCCTTGCTCCGCAAGCCCGCGCGCATCAGGCCAGCGCACATCAGGAGCACGGCTATCGAAAGTGCCCATGCGGCGCCCCCTGCCGAAATGACCGGCCCCGCGTTGGGGCCCGCCGAGACAGCAGCCAACAACGTGGCGCCAGTCACGCTCACGCCGATCCAGGGCAACGTGCGCCGGGGGTCCTCACAGGACCAAGCCAGGAAACCGCCCACAGCCATGGTGAGCACCGCAAAAGCGGACACCCAACCCTGACCTGGAATGGCGCCGCCACTGGCCGACACCAGCCGGAGCCACAGGCCCCAGCCGATCACCGGGCCCAGAAACAGGGGCGCAGTGCCGGGCGCGGAGCCAAGGCCATCTGGGGCAGAGAGGTGGAAGGGGTAGGCCCAGATGCGGAGGAGCCCTGCCATCGCCCACAGCGTCCCCCGGGCAGCGCTGATTGGCATCAGCGGCCAGAGCCTGGCACTCGCACCATCATCCGATACTAGCGCGCCGGCCCACAGTAGAAGCGTCGCGAGGCTACGCAGGAAAAGGCCGCGCATAGCCTGCCGCGGCGACCCTCCAGCAGCAACTTGCCCCGCTGCGAGGAGCGCATCGTAGAGCGTCCAACCCAATAGCAGCGTCAGGACGTTGCCGGCGCACAGCGAGAACAGCCCGAGAGAGAGCAGCGCCAGCATAGTGGGAACCAGCCGGGGCGATTCCCCTGGCGAGCGACCAAACTCCGCCAGCGTGCTGCTGAAGGTAATCAGGGCCAGCGCAAAGGCCAACGGGTATACACTGCCGTCGAACTGCAGCGCAAGCGTCGACCCGAACAAGAGGGAGGGCTGCCATAGCGACGGGACGGTGTTCAGGGGCTCACCCCACCTGAGGAACAGGAGGAGGATCGTCGTGAGCCCCGTGGCCAGCAAGGCGACGGCGTTCGCGGCGTAGCGCGCGTACGGGCGCGTGAAGCGGGGAAGGAGCAATAGCCCTGCCGTCCCAGCCGCACCGAGCAGTGGCAGAATGATGGGAAGAACAGGGAGAAGTGCCATATGACATCAAAGCCGGTTCGCCCCGGCTAGGGGGATCATTTTAGCATACAGCACATCACCAGGCAAACGGGTGGGTTTCTTGGAAGCGCCTCGGACGGGGGAATGGGAGGATTCGACGTAGAGGCGCGGAGTCCTCTGCGTCTCGGCGACTTGGCGCGAGGCCTAGCGGCCTGGGGTCACGGACGTGGTGGTAGCACGCCCAGCGCCCGCTTCCAGCAATTGGGGTGCGACCGCCGGTGGGGGATTGGGACTGAACCGGCGGCTATGAAGAGCCGCTTCACGCGAGAGCGCCCGGGGGTGAACCCCCAGTCTATGAAACGAAGCCGGATGAATCCGGCTGGTCCATCTGTGGGGCGCTGTTCCGCAGAGCGGAGTCGGAACGCCGGGCAGCGGCAGCGGGATGACATCTCGGAAGGTCTGGAGGGAGCGACCGCCGGTGGGGGATTGGGGCTGAACCGGCGGCTATGAAGAGCCGCTTCACGCGAGCAGAATTCACCGAATCGCTGATTCGCTGCCTCGCCCCCTTACCCACCCAGGAAATCGCGCAGCCTGCGCGAGTGGGTCGGGTGCCGTAGCCTGCTCAGGGCCTGGGCCTCTATCTGGCGCACCCTTTCACGCGTCACGCCCAGCTTCTTGCCGACTTCCTCGAGCGTGAATGTCTCGCCATCGATCAACCCATAGCGCAGTTGCAGGATTCTCACTTCGCGTGGGGGGAGGTCCTGCAGTATCCCCTTGAGCAGATCGCGCAGCATCCCGGAGGTCACGGCATCCTCGGGGGCTGTGCCTTCCTGATCCTCGATGAAGTCGCCCAGCTCGCTCTCCCCCTCGTCGTCCGTTGGGGTCTCCAGCGAAAGCGGTCGCCGTGCCACCCGGAGCATATCCTCCGCCTTGCGCGTAGGGAGATCCAGCGCAGCGGCCAGCTCTTTTGAGGTCGGGTCCCGTCCCAGCTCCTGAGTGAGGTGGTGGGAGGCCCGCAGCAGCTTGTTGATCTGATCGCCCATGTGGACCGGAATGCGAATCGTGCGGCTCTGGTCCGCTATCGCCCGCGTGACGGCCTGCCGGATCCACCAGGTTGCGTAGGTCGAGAACTTGTGCCCCAGCCGGTAATTGAACTTGTTGGACGCGCGGATCAGGCCGATGTTGCCTTCTTGGATCAGGTCGAGGAACGGTACGCCGCGACCGATGTACTTCTTGGCGACGCTGATCACCAGGCGAGAGTTCGCACGGATCAGGTGCTCCCGAGCGGCCAACCCATCCCGCGCAGCATAGGTCAGCACGACCCATTCCTCCGAACTGACGCCGTTACCCTCCAGCTTCTCGCGGGCATCCTGGCCTACCTCCATGCGTTTGGCCAGAGAGACCTCCTCCTCAGCCACAAGCAGCGGAACCTGGCCAACCTCCTTGAGGTACAGGCCGATCGTATCATCGATCTCGATGGCGTCGAAGTACGCTCTTTGCTCTCCCGGCCCGCTGGGCGAAGCCCCATCGCCAGGCCCATCATCCGCCGGGATCGGGATCCCCTTCTCGTCTGAAGTGCCGATCCGGATGCCCCTCTCGATCAGCGTAGCCATAATGTCCTCGAGCTCTTCCAGATTCTCTTCGGCTTCTGGAAAGGCAACGAGGACGTCATCGTAGGTGACGAAGCCCTGCTCGGATGCTTTGGTGAGCAGGTATTCCTCGCCTCTTATCTCTTCCTCGGTCTCCGAGGGACGTGTCTTTGTATGCACCTTCATCGGGCCCAACTGCACGGAGCACAACACTTCACGCCCATATGTCAAGCATTGTGCTCCGGATGGCTCTGGCAACGGCTTGACGGGTTCCGCTTGATGATACTATACCACATGTTTTCGTCGATTGTCAACCCATGGGTGTGGTCCGCCCCCGCGGGTCAACGGAATCTCTCGCAAAGTCGCCAAGACGCAGAGGGTGGGACCGGAACCTATCCGCAGATGCGCCTCTCCCCGTTGCGCGAGAGGTTGATCCGTAGCTCCACCACCGACCTGGGGGCGTCTACAGCAACCTCCCTGAGGACAGTGGGAGAGAGGCGTCCGCAGATTACACAGATTGAAGTGCGATCTGTGTGCCATATGTTCGTAGTGACCGCTTCAGCGGTTATGCGCCTGAGGCC
>JAUVSX010000042.1 GCA_030596915.1 Chloroflexota bacterium
AACTCGACGGCACACGGAGATACGCACATCTCGCTGCACGCCCTGAGGCGTGCACGGCCCTCGCCGTCGGCCGCGAGCCGCCGGTTGAATGCCCGCGTATCAGTGCCGAACCACGCTGGAGGTCGGGCCGAGCGAGCGAGAGCCTTGGCGATATCCCTGAGCGTGTCAGGCCTCACTACGGCGACAGTCCCGGTGCCCCCGACCGAGATAGCCTTCAGTCGCTTGGAGCCCATCACGGCGCCGAACCCGCCCTGACCACAGGCGGATGACGTGTCCGTCTGGATTGTTGCTATGCGGCTAAGTCGCTCACCCGCGGGACCGATTGCCAGGGAGTACACGCCCTTGCCCTCCCTGGACGCCAGGGCATCCAGTGTGTCCACGGCGTCGAGCCCCCAGATGCCGTCTGCGGACACAATGGCCACTTCGTCGTCCCGGATGCGGATATGCACCGGCGAGTCCGCGGCGCCTGTGACCACGATCCCGTCGTACCCCGCACGCTTGAGTTCTCCGCCAAACCGCCCACCGATGCTCGAGCGGGTGAACCACGGATGTGGATAACCCTGCGGGCTGAAAGCGCATACATTCGTGCGGCCGGAGTAAGGCGAGCGGGACCCTGACAGCGCTCCCGGGAAGATCATCAACGGATTGGTGGGCGCGAATGGCTCTGCTGGCTCTGGATACTCGTCCCAGGCGATCTTCGCAGCGATACCCCGAGCGCCCAGGAAATCGGGCACGTACGGGGACGTTTCCTTCGCCTCGACGGTTCGCGTACTGAGATCGATGCGCAGGATGCGGTTCACCCAGCCGTTCAATGGCTCGAATCGAGGGACGTCTGCACGGGTCTTCATCATCCATGTTCTCCCAAGCTGCGATGGCGGGGCGCTGCTCGCGGGTCCCATGCGAGCACACCGTCCTCACGGGGATTTGCGGCGCGTGAACCGTAGTCCGGACCAGGTCGCGTCGACGGAGCAGATCTTGTAATCGACGAGGCCTGCGGCTAGCCCCACCTCCCGCACAACCGTCTGCGAGAGGTCGCTCGCGACGCCTGACGTCTTCTTAGGCCAAATGACCCACAGTCCACCCCTGCCGGCTCTGGCCCCTTCCTTCGCAACGCCCGCCTCAAGGCCGCGGCGGGACCTGACAAACCAGAGAGTGAGATCGCGCTGGGCAGCGACGTCCCTGCAAAGTCTAGCGCCCTTGGGCAGCTCACCGAGTGTCGCCTCAATGCCGCCCGGCGCACCCACAAGCACGACGTCGTAGTTATCCCTGATACCCAGCTTCTTCACCAGCGGAGTGCCCGCGTAGCTGTCCATGACGGACCGGGGTGTGACGGGGTCCTCCGGAGGGTTGGCGATCGTGTGCGCAACGGCCCTTGTGATGTCGGGCCACGTTGTATAGGTGGCGTCGGGCAAGAGTTCGCGAACGCGCGCCACTTTGCCCGGTTCGCCGTCGACGAAAACCAAAGGCACGTTGCGCGTGGCCTTCTGCTTACGGAGCGTCATTCCCACGTCGCGGCCCTGAGAAGGCAGCCGGCCCAGATCGATCACCACGGCGTCCGGCAGGTCATCGGCAATGGCTCGCAGGATGGCTCGGTCGAACTGCTCGCAGGCGACTTCGTAGCCCCCGGCCCGGAGCCAATCTGCCCGTTCGGCGGCCTCCTCAGCATTCCAGTGGATCAGACGCACCTTCGCCATCGCACCCTCCACGTGACGCCTGAGGCTCAGACTCCGCCAAGGACTCGCCGCGCTCCAGATCGAGAGACGACACCACACCGTTCCCGGTTGCGCCAGGCAGCGCTTCCCTTACAATGTGTCCGCAATTCGCTTGCCGTCGGCGGCGCAAGTGGTACCTCGACCCGTCCCACATTGTACGGTGGAGAGTGTCCCGGGTCAACTGGCATCAGGGTCCCGCCGAGCCCTGCGGCGGGGGCCGTTAGCGCGTCGTCAGTCGGCGCCACAGCTCGCGGACGGGGAGGCGGGAGAGCAGCATCGGCAGCTCGCGCCCCACCGCAATGACGGAACAGGAGGCAGATCTGCATGCGTCGAAATAACCGCGAACTGATGTGGAACGCCTACAACAACGGCGTCGTCATACCATCCTTCAACATACCCTATCTCCCCATGGTTGCGCCGATCGCGCAGGCATTGGTCGACACCAATGCATTCGGGTTCCTCGCGGTCGCGCGGCCCGAGTGGACTCGCTTCGAGGCGGGAAGCCAGGAGGCGGTCCAACGTGAGTACGCCATGTTCCGGCGGGAGTCGTGGATGCGCCTGCACCAGGATCACGTTCCCGTCGTCGACGAGGACCAACTGGCAGTGGATTTCATGCCGATTCTGAGCAGAGCAATCGAACTTGGCTATGACTCCATTATGGTCGACGGCTCCCGCCTCGCTCTGATGGACAACATCGTGGCAACCAGACAGGTGGTTGAACTCGCCGCGCCCCACGGGATCCCTGTCGAGGGGGAGCTGGGGGCGGTACTTGGCCACGAGGCGGGTCCCCTCCCGCCCTACGAGGAGCTGTTCCAGTCGGGACAGGGATCCACGTCGGCGGACGATGCCGCACGGTTCGTTGAGGAGACCGGCGCCGACTGGTTGTCCGTCGCGTGCGGGAACATCCACGGCGCGATCAGAGGCAGCGCGAAGGATCGCCAGAAAGCCCGCGCGCGGCTGAACATCGAGCACCTCGCGAGGCTTCGACAGGCCGCTGGCATTCCCCTCGTCCTGCACGGCGGCTCGGGCATACGGAAGGAATCTATCCAAGCAGGAATCGCCAACGGCATAGCGAAGATCAACATCGCCACTGACCTGCGCCAACCATACGAACAAGCCCAGCGCCGGGGCAAGAGCGTCGACGAGGCTCGACAGATCGTGTACGAACGGGCTTGTGGACTGCTTACAGACGTGCTAGAGATGGCGGACAGCCGGGATATCATCAACCCGGCGTAGGAATATGCAGGGCGGACCTGGAGGTCTCTGATGCCCTCGGTGTTGCCCGCACCTGTTCTATGGCACGGGGCTGAGCGCGTGCCAACCGAGCCCCTCGTCTTGAGGGCTGGTCCGCTCACTATGCTTTTCGAGCCTGACCTGGCCTTTGTGCGCTACATCCGGCTTGGCGGTCGCGAGGTGTTGCGCGGGATCTACTCCGCCGTCCGCGACCACAACTGGGGCACCGTCACGCCACAGGTTTCGGACCTCCGCCTCGACTGCGACGATCAGGGTTTTCGCCTGACCTTCGACGTCGAATGCGTCCATGAGCCGATCGACTTCGCCTGGCGCGGTTCCATCACCGGGAACGCACAGGGGACGATTCTCTTCTCGATGGAAGGCATCGCTCGCTCCACCTTCCTCCGCAGTCGCATTGGCTTCTGCGTGTTGCACCCGATTGATGAGTGTGCCGGACGGGAGTGCCGAGTCGAGCACGTGAATGGCAGCGTGCAACACGCGCACTTCCCAAAGCATATCTCTCCTCACCAGCCATTCAAGGACGTGCGTGCCATCGCTCACGAAGTGACCCCGGGCGTCTGGGCCGAGGCACGCTTCTCCGGCGACGTCTTCGAGATGGAGGACCAGCGCAACTGGACCGACGCATCTTTCAAGACCTACTGCACGCCCCTGGGGCTGCCATACCCCGTGGAGATCGTGGCAGGCACCAGGGTCACACAGACGGTCGAGCTCCGCCTGGCCGGACGGCCTCCCAGCACGTTGCTCCGTTCATCCAGCGACGGGGAGACCGTTCTCGACGTGGCGGATCGGCCCCGGTCGCGCCTCCCGCGTATTGGCCTGCAGGTGGCCTCTAGCGGACAACCACTCCGCAGCGTGGAGCTCGATCGGTTGAGGAAGCTCAAGCTGCACCGCCGGCGCGTGGAGCCGCCCCTGCACGGCCCCGCCTGGCGCGAAGGGCTAGCTCGCGCGGCCGGGCAGGCCCAGGCGCTTGGGATCGGGCTGGAAGCCGCGCTGTTCCTGGGACCATCCCCTGCCATCGAACTGGATAACCTGCTCGCCAAGATCCGCACTCTCAGGCCACCTGTCTCAAGCTGGATTGTGTTCCACGTGGACGAGGCCTCGACCAATGAGACGTGGGTCAGGCTGGCCCGGGATCGCCTCAGCGAGTACGACCCCCAGATCCCCCTCGGGGCGGGCACCTACCGCGACTTCACGGAACTGAACCGCTGCCGGCCCTTGGTCGAGCCATTGGACTTCATATGCTACGCTGCCAATCCACAGGTGCACGCGTTCGACAACCGGTCCATCGTCGAGACGCTGCCCACACACCAGGACCTCGTCGAAACCGCGCGCCAGTTCGCGGGATCACTACCCATCGCCGTCACACCGCTATCGCTGAAAGCCTATGCGCCGTCCTCCCTCCAGGATCGCGCCGCAGGAGGGTCGACGCAGGCAGCACTTCCACAGTCCGTCGATCCCCGCCAGATGTCACTGTTCTGGGCAGCCTGGACGCTGGGCAGCCTGAAGCACCTGGCGCAGGCCGGGGTGCAGTCGGTAACCTATGGTGAGACGACAGGATGGCGCGGCGTTATGGAAACTGAATCCGGCTCTCACCTGCCAGAGGTCTTCCGATCGCTGCCCGACGCGGTCTTTCCCGTCTACCACGTCCTGGCCGACGTGGGCGATTGGTCCGACGCTCAGGTGCTCGCCACCTCTTCGAGCGATTCGCTCGCTGTCGAAGGACTGGCGCTCGAGAGGAACGGCCGCCGCAGGTTGATGGTGGCCAACCTGACGGGCGAAAAGCAGGTTGTGGTCATCCCAGGACTGACCGCACCCGTGCGGGTCACAATCCTCGATGAGACGAACGCGCAAGGGGCGATGCGCGCCCCTGAGGCATTCAGAGCCCAGACGGGCACACGCGTCGAGCCGTCGGGCGCTGCGCTCCGGCTGGCCCTGAGGCCCTACACCGTCGCACGCCTGGACCTCGGATGAGGGATAGGCGTGGCAGACGCACAAGGAGGATGATGAGATGACCACAATCGCTCTGCTAGGTGCCGGGGGGAAGATCGGCTTCCGCTTGGCCCAGAAGTTCCTGGCCTCGGAGTACGACATGTTCTTCCTCGAGGTGAGCGCTCCGGCGATCGAGGCGTTGCGCCAGATAGGCGTTGAGACCACGGCCCAGGAGGATGCGCTGGCGACGGCCGATGTGGCCGTTCTGGCTGTACCCGACCACCTGATCGGCGGGATAGGGACGGATATCGTGCCCCATATGAAGAGTGGTGCGATGGTGATCTGCCTGGATGCGGCCGCTCCCTATGCACGCCAACTGCCTGAGCGGCCCGACATCACCTATTTCGTGGTCCACCCGTGCCACCCCCCGCTCTACAGCGACGAGGTCGACCCCGAGGCCCGCGACGACCAGGGCGGCGGAGACAAGGCCAAGCAGCACATCGTGTGTGCTCTAATGCAGGGTCCGGAGAGCGACTACGCAACGGGGGAGGAAATCGCCCGGTTGATGTTTGGCCCGGTGATGAAGGCCCACCGCGTTACGGTGGAACAGATGGCACTTCTCGAACCGGCCCTGGTCGAGACAGTAGCAGCAGCCTGCCTGACCATTGTCCACGAGGCAATGGAGGAAGTGATCCGTATGGGCGTGCCCGCTGAGGCAGCACAGGACTTCCTCCTGGGGCACATCAACGTCACGATCGCCATGCTGTTTGGTTTCGTGGATGCGGAGATGTCCGACGGAGCCAAGCTGGCCATCCGGCGAGCCAAGGAAGTAGTGTTCCGCCCCGACTGGATGCGCGTCCTCGAGAGAGAGAACGTGCGAGCCGAAGCCGACGCCATCACGCGTGGCGCGGCGGCTCTCGCCGCGGAGTAAGGTCCAATGCGACTTGGTATTAGCTCCCACGCGTACGGGTGGGCGACCGGCGTACCCGGGCACGAGCCGGCGCGTCCGATGACCGCGCTGGACCTGCTGGACAGGGCTAGTGAGCTGGGCGTGGCCGTGGTTCAGGTTGCGGACAATCTGCCGATGCACGTGCTCTCGGAGCCGGAGCTCGAGACCTTCGCTGATCGCGCCAGGCGGCTTGGGATCATCGTCGAGCTCGGCACTCGTGGGATCCGTGCCCATCATATCAGGCCATATCTCTGCCTGGCCGATCGGCTCCAGGTGGCGGTGGTGCGAACTATCGTCGATACCGTGGACGACAAGCCAAGCGAAGACGAAATCGTCGACGCGATCCGCGGCCTGGTCCCCGAACTGGAGTCCTCGGGCATCTGTCTTGCGTTGGAGAACCACGACCGCATCCAGGTGAGGCAGATGGCGCGCATCATGGAGCGCGTTGGGAGCCATCACGTGGGTATCTGCCTGGACACCGTGAACTCGTTCGGGGCCCTCGAAGGTCCGGAGCTAGTGGTCGACACGCTGGGTCCGTGGACGGTCAACCTGCATTTGAAGGACTTCGCTGTCGAGCGCTTCGATCACATGATGGGGTTCGTCATCGAGGGACGGCCACTGGGGCGAGGCCGCCTCGACGTCGCCTGGCTCATGGCCCAATTGCGGGCACACGGACGCGACCCCAACGCCATCCTGGAACAGTGGACGCCGCCCAGCGACACACTCGAGTCCACCGTCGCGCGGGAAGCGGCCTGGGTCGCGGAGAGTGTAGGGTACGCGCGGCGCCTTATCCCCGGTTGAGCGGCATCGCAGGAGTGGACACGTGACAGACCTTCGGTTCGCCGTAATGGGAACAGGCTTCTGGTCCCAGTTCCAACTGGCCGCGTGGAAAGAGCTGGATGGGGCCCGGTGCGTAGCTCTGTACAACCGCACGCGGGCCAAAGCGGAACTGCTCGCTCAGAGACTTGGCGTGCCGGCTGTCTACGAGGACCCTGAGGAACTGCTGAGGAGCGAGCGGCTGGACTTCGTCGACGTCATCACCAGCGTGGAGACCCACAGGTGGTTCACGTGCCTGGCGGCGTCGCACGGCGTCGACGTGATCTGTCAGAAGCCGATGGCCCCCAGTCTGCAGGATGCCAGGGCGATGTTGGTCGCTTGCCACGAGGCCGGCGTGAAGCTACTGATCCACGAGAACTGGCGCTGGCAGACTCCCATTCGGCGGTTCAAGGACACACTCGATGAAGGGCACACTGGCAAGGCCTTTCGCGCCAGGATCGACTACTGCAGCAGCTTCCCCGTCTTCGAGAACCAGCCCTTCCTCAGAGACCTCGACCAGTTCATCCTGACGGATATGGGCAGCCACATCCTGGATATCGCGCGCTTCCTGTTTGGGGAAGCTGAAGTGCTCTTCTGCCAGACCTCACGCGTCCACAGGGACATCAGGGGCGAGGATGTGGCAACAGTGCTGATGAGAATGGTGAGCGGTACGACGGTCGTGTGCAACATCAGCTACGCCAGTCGCACCGAGCACGAGGCCTTCCCCCAGACGTTCATCCTGGTGGAAGGGGAGAAGGGCTCACTGGAACTCGCCAGCGACTACTGGATACGGCTTACGACGGAGGCCGGGACGCATTCCAAGCGCTATCCCCCGCCCCGCTTCGACTGGTCCGATCCGGTCGAGGACGTCGTGCATTCAAGCATCGTGCCGTGCAACGCGAATCTGCTTGCCGGACTGAGGGGCGAGGGGCAAGCAGAGACGACTGGCGATGACAACCTGAAAACTCTGGAACTGATCTTCGCCGCCTACGATTCGGCCCGGACCTTCGAGGCGGTGAGGCTGAGGTAGCGATTCGGCCGCGGCGCGGCTGTCTCAGGCCATGGACTGAAAGTAAGCGTCCAGCGGGAGATCCAGAGGCAGTCCGCGCACGACGACGTCCACAAGCGCCTGCAACAGCGGAAACTCCCCCACCGCAACGATGCCACGCGCCGTCAGCTTTGGTAGGGCATCTGCCATTACGCGGACGATTTCCGCGGCCTCCAGCGTCTCCCCGGCCATGATCTCGCGGGCCTCCGCGAAAGTGTGGCCAGCCCCAAGCAGTCTCCCCAGACGTACGGTACGCCCTCCCTGGGTGGTGACATAGAAGTCCCCGGGGCTCGGCAAGCCGTACGCGAAAACGTGCACCTTTTCAGCAGAAACGCCACCCGCAATCTGGAGCCACCGCGAGATTTCCGTACATCCCTGGGCGAACGTCGCCGCTGCCAGGTTGTAGGTATAGGCCCCCGCCGAGTCAACGCCGCCAGCCTGCTCGAGAAGCCCCGCGGCCAGGCCTACCCCCAGCGTATACGCGTTCTTGAACGCCGCGCAAAGCTCCAGCGCGACTAGATCACCCGTTGGCCAGATGTGGTAGTACGAAGTCCGAAAAATGCCAGCCAGCTCGTAGGCCGCGTGCCGGTCCCGCGAGCCGTAGACGACGCACGACTGCCGGCGACCAGCCAGCTCACCAGCTATGCACGGGCCGGCGATCGCCGCGAGTGTGACCTCGTCGCGGACGTCTTCGGGTAGCTCACCGTACACCACATCCGGGAGAATCAACAGATCGCCGTTCTCAGCCGCCTCGAGCCCTTTCGTGACAGCGACTACGAGTTGCCCTGGCCGAAGATACGGTCCAATCGCGTGTCCAATCCAGTGCACGCCCAGAGAATTGACACCGCTGACGATCACGTCGACGCCGTCCAGCGCCTGAGCGATTTCGTCGACGAAGAACGGACGAACGCCAGATGGAAGCTGGCGCTTGAGGCGCGGATGGTACCCGCGCTCACGGCAGCTCTCGATGATGTCACCGTCCAGATGTGTGCCCACGAGACGAACGTCGTGGCCGTTGTCGGATAGCGGGTAGCACGTTGCAGTGCCCATCAATCCCGCCCCCACGATCGCAACCTTCATTGCCGCACCCTCCTCAGAGCAGCCTCGCGTCTCTAGTGCTCCAGGCTGAACTACGCCATCACCTCGCGCACAGCCGCGACAGCCGTCTCGATGTCCTCATCGCTGATCCAGTAGTGTATCACGGCTCGGAAACGGCCATCGAGGCGGCCCATCAGCTGCACGCCTCGCTCGGCGAGGCCCGCCACGACTTCATCTTGCGTGATTGAAGCGTCGTCGTCCAGCCTGAAGTAAAGGATGTTCGTCGCGAATGGGTCAACCGCAATCCCCGGGATCTCAGTCAGGCCCGCCGCCAGGTCCCTCGCCCGGCGATGGTCCTCTGAGACCCGCTCGGTCATCTCCTCCAGGGCGACGATTCCGGGTGCTGCAAGCAGCCCAGCCTGGCGCATGGCACCCCCCAACACCTTCCGGCCCCGGCGCGCCTCGGCTATGAAGCTTGCACTGCCACACACAACCGATCCGACTGGAGCACAGAGCCCCTTTGAGAGGCAGAACATCACAGAGTCAACACTGCGCACGAGATCCTGCACGTCCGCCCCGAGAGCAGCCGCAGCGTTGAACACACGCGCGCCGTCGAGGTGCACCTTCAGCCCCTGGGAGTGCGCCAGATCGGCCACCTTATCCGTGTATTCCGCAGTCAGAGGCAGGCCACCGCACATGTTGTGCGTGTTCTCCAGGCAGACCAGAGCGGTGCGCGGGAAGTGGGGGTTGTCCGCGCGAATGGCCCCCTGGATGTCCTCCAATCGCAGCGTGCCATCGGGCTGATTCGGAATGGGCCACGGAGTGATGCCTCCGAGTGCCGCCATACCGCCCTGCTCAAACATGAAGGTGTGGCTCCGATCCCCCACGATCGCTTCGTCACCCCGCCCGCAGTGGGTCAGGAGCGACACCAGGTTGCCCATCGTGCCACTCGCCACAAAGACCGCGGCCTCCTTGCCCACGCGCTCCGCGGCCATCTGTTCGAGACGATTGACGGTTGGATCCTCTCCGAATACATCATCCCCCAACTCCGCGTTGGCGATGGCCGCCCACATGGCCGGCGTCGGCAACGTGACCGTGTCGCTACGTAAATCGACCATCTTCACTGCGATCCCTCCTTATCGACGATGGGCGGATTATAGCCAGGTCCAGGCACCCGTCAACGCCCTTGCGCGGGCCCGCCGACACACCACACCAGCCCTTCGAATGGATCCCAACTGTGCATCGAGACACGCGTGGAGTTGGCCAGCCACCCGGTAGATAGGGCAGAGCGGTTGGCTGTTGCGCCGACCATCCTGAACGACGGTGACACACAACGAACGTTGAGTTGTGGCCGTTTGACCCCACGTTGCCGCCGCCTATAATCCGCACATGGACGCGCCCCGGTGAAACACGACCGAAGGGCGAGGACCGATGGCCGGTATGGACGTCATTCTAACCCACGAGAACGCCGATTTCGACGCCATCGCCAGTCTGCTGGGAGCCAGCAAGCTATACCCCGGCGCTGTGCCAGTTCTCCCGCGCCGGGTCAACCGGAACGGGCGTGACTTCCTCGCTCTCTACGGCGCCGGCTTAGCGCTCGTGGAGCCAGAGGATCTTCCCCGCGGTCGCATCCGGCGCGCGATTCTGGTCGACACTCAGGCGCTAACGATGCTGCGCGGTATGGAGCGCGACCTGCGCGTGGACGTAATAGACCACCACGAGCTAGATCGAGAACTCCCAGTGACCTGGACTTACTCCGGCGAGCAGCTCGGAGCTACGACGACAATGCTCGTGGAAGCAATATCTGCCCGGGGGTTGAGCCTGAACAAGGTCGAGGCAACCCTCCTCCTGCTGGGTATCTACGAGGACACGGGCTCCCTCTCCTACCTGATGACGACCGGACGTGATGTGCGGGCCGCGGCCTGGCTCCTGGAGGAAGGCGCCAGCCTTTCTGTGGCCAACGAGTTCCTGCACCATCCCCTGGTGCCCGAGCAGCGCGAGCTGTACGAGCTGCTGCTCGAGAACAGCGAAACTCACGAGATCGACGGCCACACGATTGTCATCTCCTGCGCCCGGGCAGCCGATTTCGAGGAGGAGATTTCGACCCTGGCCCACAAACGGCGCGAGCTGCTAGAACCGTCCGCGCTGTTCGTGCTGGTCGCTCTCAACGGCCACATCCAGCTAGTTGCCCGGAGTACGACCGGCGACGTCGATGTATCAGCCGTGGCCAAGCACTTTGGCGGCGGCGGGCACCTCCGCGCAGCCGCCGCCCTCATCCGAGGCCACCCGCTCGAGTGGGCACGCGACGAGCTGGTGAGCCTGCTCCCGACTGTCGTGCAACCCTCCTTGACTGTCGCTCACGTAATGTCGCGGGGGTGCCAGGTGCTCTTGCCGGACGATACGATCGCCGAGGCGGCGACGCACATGCGGCGCACCGGGCACGAAGGATACCCAGTCGTCGCTGATGGTCGCGTGATCGGCCTTCTAACCCGCCGCGCCGTCGATCGGGCGCTGCAATTCGGCATGGACGATCTGCCAGTGGCACAGGTGATGGAGGCCGGGGCAAACACGATTGGCGCCGACGAATCTGTCAAGCAACTGCAACAGTTGATGATCGAGAGCGGTTGGGGGCAGATTCCAGTGGTCGCAGATGGTGAGTTGGTCGGCGTCGCCACAAGGACAGACCTGATCAGGCTGTGGGGGACCTCGCAGAAGCCGTCTGACCGCCGAAACGTCGCGACGCTTCTGGAGGAGACTCTCTCGGAGCCAGTGCTTGCGCTGGTCAAGCGCATCTCGGTGACCGCCCAGGAAATGGGCAGCGTGCCGTACCTGGTTGCCGGCTTGGTTAGGGATCTGCTGCTGGGTAGACCCATTGTAGACGTAGATATGGTC
>JAUVSX010000038.1 GCA_030596915.1 Chloroflexota bacterium
TCTGTTCTATGTTATGCTCCCCCCACAGCCATGCCCCACCACCACCGCACACCCTCGCGACGGGCCGCCTCCTCCTTCCGCACAACGGCACCGCCCCTCCTGTGCGCCCGTTCTGCTGGGCGCCGGAGTACCGGCACACCGCCGCCCCGGCGCGCGGGGATGAGGGGTTCACGGCCGTGCTGACGTTCGACGCGCCCCACCCCAACCATGATACAGCCAGCAGTTTCGGCGCTAGCTGGACCGCTACGGACCCATCGACAATGGCTAAGACGGATGGGCGGGGATCCTTAGTGGGCCGAAACTGCCAAGCCGGACGTAGTCCGGCCGCTGTCTGCTGCTGCCACATCAAGACCAGGAGTAGCAGGTGCAGAGTCTTGATCTACGAGGAGCGCACACCTGGAGTCGGAGAATCTCCGACTCCAGCCCTGGTTTTGGTAGAGGTGATATATCCGCTGATTGCGCAGATGACGCAGATTGCTCGACGTTCGCCACCTCGCCCCCAAGACGCTGACTTACAGCATATGGAGGAGGAGGCCGGCACCGCCTGCCATAAGCCTGCGCGTAGCATACGGTCGAGAGGCGCTCTGTGAGCCGCCCGCATTCGCGGTATCTCGGGGCGGCGCTCGGGCTGACGGTCGCCCTGACCATTCTGATCGAGTGGTTGCTCAAGCTCGATTGGCTCCTGTCGTGGCTGATAGCCATCAACCTCGTGACGGGCGCAGCGTACCTCTACGACAAAGTGGCCGCCGGCTCCGACCGGGGGCGAGTGCCTGAACGCGCCTTGCTGTTCCTCGCCCTGGCCGGCGGCACGCCCGTCGCGTTCGTGACGATGCGGCTGATCCGCCACAAGACGGCCAAGCAAAGCTTCCAGCTCCGGTTCTGGCTGATCGTTCTGGGGCAAGCGGTGCTACTCGCGGGGTCCTACTTCTTGGTCAAGCCGCGGTTGGATAGCTGAGGCTCGACGGCAATGCCCCCACCGCGCCCCGTCGGGCGCTGTGGTGCAGTACACTGAGGAGGGGCGTATGAAGCCGCTTATGAGAAGCGAGTTCGTTCTCGATGCACCGCCATTCGCGGAATGCCACGCGTCGACGATAGCCGAAACACGCGAAGGCTTCGTCTGCGCCTTCTTCGCTGGATCGAAGGAAGGCGCGTCCGATGTCGGCGTCTGGCTGACCGCCGCACGAGAGGGCGCGTGGGCGGAACTACGCGAAGTCGCCACAGGACACGCTGCTGAAGGGAAGCGGTATCCGTGCTGGAACCCGGTGCTGTTTCAGTCACTGGGCGGACCTCTGCTGCTCTTCTACAAGGTCGGCCCGGACCCTAGGAACTGGTGGGGCGTGCTCCTGCGCTCCGGCGATGCCGGCAGAACATGGTCGCCGGCTCGACGGCTGCCCGATGGCGTCTGGGGCCCGATCAAGAACAAGCCGGTCCTGCTGGACGACGGCTCACTGCTATGCCCCACCAGCGGCGAGGCCACCGGCTGGCAGGTCTATCTCCAGCGCACGTCCGACCTCGGCGAGACCTGGCAGACCGTGGGCCCGCTGAACGATGCGCGCCGTATCGAGGCCATCCAACCCTCGATTCTGATCTACCCCTCGGGCCGAATGCAGCTTCTCTGTCGAACACGCCAGAGCCGCATCTCCTCGTGCTGGTCTGAGGACGGCGGACACACCTGGGGCCAAATGGTCCTGACTGCGCTGCCCAATCCGAACAGCGGAACGGATGCGTGTATGCTCAAGGACGGAAGGGCGTTACTCGTCTACAACCACGCAGGCGTAGTCGCCGGGCGATGGGGCGGTCCTCGCTCGCCCCTCAATGTCGCCGTCTCGGAAAACGGAAACGATTGGAGTGCCGCGGCCGTTCTAGAACAGGAGCCCGGCGAGTTCTCGTACCCAGCGGTGATTCAGGCATCTGACGGCAAGGTGCATATCACGTACACCTGGCGGCGCACGAACGTCAGGCATGTGATCATCGATCCCGACCGGCTGGACCCCATCCCGATGCCCGGCGGGGAGTGGCCGGCGGCGCTGGACGTTGGCGATGACGGCGCCAAGCGGGCCTGCGGCTGGACTGACCAGCCCTATGGGCCGGTAGACGAGGCTTCGGCTGGGTCTTGACGAGCGGCGGCTTGCCCCTTGGGGTCACCCGTGATATAAGCCCACAAGACGCACAGCAGCTATCGTAGTGAGAAGGGGGATTCCGTGACATCGAAGCTGAAGGTAGGCATAATCGGACTGGGCGGCATTGCCCGTACCCACGTCCCGGGTTGGCAGGCGTCAGACCACGCGGAGATTGTCGCCGGCGCCGACATCAACGCGGCCGTCTTCCCTGAGTGGCGTGAGACGCACGGCGTTGACAATCTGACGACTGATCCTACGGTCCTTATCAACGACCCCGAAATCGATATCATCGACATCTGTACGCCCAACATGTACCACAGGGACCAGGCAGTCGCGGCTCTGGGCGCTGGCAAGCACGTCATCTGCGAGAAGCCGCTGGCTCCCACGCCCGACGACATCCGCGAGATGATTGCGGCACGGGATCGGTCGGGCAAGCTTCTGATGACAGCCCAGCACTTCCGTTTCCGGGGCATCTCGCAGGCCGTGAAGAAGGAGATCGACACCGGGGCGTTGGGCGATGTCTATCACGCCCGAAGCTGGCAACTCCGGCGCAACGGGATCCCGATCAGGCCCGGCTTCATCCTGAAGGAGCATAGTGGTGGCGGTCCGACCATCGACATCGGGGTGCACATCCTCGATCTGACACTGTGGCTTATGGGCCCTCCCAGGCCGGTCGCGGTCACCGGCGTCGCCCGCGCAGCCCTCGCGCACCACGAGGGCGCCTTCGCGGTCTGGGGTATGGTGCCGGTGCCCCAAGAGATGGATGTGGAGGACTTTGCGGCGGCATTCGTGCGCTTCGACAACGGCGCGACTCTCATTCTGGAAGTCAGTTGGCTCCTGCATCACAACGTAGTCGGGGAAGATTCGAGGGTTTGGCTCTACGGAACGGAGGGCGGCTGCGAATGGCCCAAGGGCGAGTTCTTGTCGACCAACTACGGTACGCGCCAGTTGCACAATAGCACGCTACAGCTCACCAAGGACACGATGGAGCCACACGCTCTGGAGTGCGTCGAGTTCGCGCGGGCCGTCGCCCAGGGGCTGCCCTCGCCAGTCCCCGCTGAACACTCGCTCTACGTCCAAACCATCCTCGACGGCATATACCGCAGCCAGGCCTTGGGCCGCGAGGTCGAGGTGTCGGTCTAGAAGCCCCTCGCCAGCAGGGAGATTAGGAGACAGTCGATGATTCAGGTAGCCCTCGTCGGGGGCGCACACATCCATACCCCCGGCTTCATCAGGAAGCTGAACGAACGCGCTGATGTCAGCGTGAAGAGTGTTTGGGACCACGATAGAGACCGAGCCGAGAGGCGAGCCAAGGAGCTGGATTGCAGCGTAGTCAGCGACGTGTCGGAGATCTGGGCAGACGAGTCCACCGTGGCGGTCATCGTCTGTGCCGAGACGGACCGCCACGAGCCGCTCGTGCTCGCCGCCGCGGCGGCCGGCAAACACCTTTTCGTCGAGAAGCCGCTGGGATTGGGCGCCGCAGACTCCCGCCGAATGGCCGACGCCATTGACAATGCGGGCGTGCTATTCCAGACAGGCTACTTTCGGCGCAGTGACCCGATCCAGCGCTTCCTCAAGGCACAGGTTGGGGCGGGTAGCTTCGGGCGGGTGACTCGCTTCCGCCACTCGAACTGCCACTCCGGCTCACTTCGGGGCATCTTCGACGACGAGTGGGCCTGGATGGCGGATCCCGTGCAGGCCGGCGGGGGCGGGTTTCTGGATCTCGGAACCCACTCACTTGACATCCTGCTTTGGCTGATGGGCGACGTTGTCGCGGTGACAGCCGAGGTAGCGTCCGCCACCGGGCGCTACGGAGCGTGTGACGAGTATGGCGAGGGCCTGCTCCTGTTCGCCAACGGCGTGATCGGCAGTCTGGCGGCAGGGTGGGTCGACGTCGCCCATCCGGTGGATGTGCTGCTCAGCGGGACGGAAGGCCACGCCTCGGTCGTCAACGGAGAGCTCTTCTTCCAGAGCAGCCACGTCCCGGGGGCCGACGGTCAGACTCCGTGGACGGACCTCCCCGACGCGTGGCCCCACTCGTTCGACGTGTTCTTCGATGCCATCGCCGGACGGCCCAGCGCGCCGCTCGTGAGCGCCCGGGAGGCGGCCGTTAGGAGCGCCGTGATGGAGGCGATGTACGTCGCTGCCAGGGAACGGACCTGGGTCGCCCCGGAGCCGGTCTAGCTAGCCCGATGGTTCCGGCCTCTGGTCGCCGTACGCCGCCGCCGCTGCTGGCAACGCGCGATCGATCTGATTGACACGATAGCCGAAGCCGGGGCCGTGGATCGACGCCAGGTCCACGCGCCCGCGCCGGCGGCGATACAGGCCCGGATGTACCGCGGCCTCGGGGAGCGACGCCTCGGGGTAATACTGCATCCCGTTCGTCTCAACGCCCATGATCGTGCCTGCGTGGGCAGCAAGAAGCACGTGGGGAATCTGGGCCAGCATCGGGTTGCTGAGGTCTTGGACCATCAGCGTCATGCCGTGAGCCTTGGCCCAGCATAGCGCCAGCAGCGCCCCTGTCTGGGTCTTGCACGTCTTCAGCGCCACTCCTGTCCAGCCAAGCTCACGTCCCAGGCGGACCAGCTCCCAATCGTGTGCGCTCTCATCCATGAACAGCGGCTTGCGTGCTGAGACGCTGTGCACGTCGATGCGGTACCGCTCCAGGTCATATGGGAACGGTTGCTCGACGTACAGTAGCATTCCATATATGCGCGGATGCTCGACAATCAACCGGTCGAGAATCTCATTGACGTAGCCGGGCTCAGTGACGGTACAGTTGAAATCGCTGGTCAGCCAGTCGGCGTCACCCTCGATGGCGAGCTCCCCGACCCTCACCAGACGGCGATAGTCCCACTCGCTGTCGGTTCCCCGCAACTTGACCTTGAGGCAGCGCAGCCCGTCGCGTGCTATCCACTCCTCCAACGTTACAGGATAGCCGTCGTCGGGTTCGCCACCCGTGAGCTCGGACTGGTCCAGTGGGTCCAGACCGCCGATGAGGTGCCATGCCTGCAGGGCGTCACGTCGAGGGGACACAAGAAAGTCACGTGGGTACCTCCCGTCGAACGTCACCGAGGCGTCGCGGGCGGGCTGTAGGTAGTGACTCAGGTCGCGGCTCAGGTAGGGCGGGCCATAGGTATCGTACACCGAGCAGCCGTGCAGATTGCCGTCGGCATCGTGCAGCGCGATGTCAAACGCCGCACAACAGACGAGCGCCGCCAGCCACGGCATCGGCTCGGAGCTCGCGCGCTCCCCGTTCAGACGAGCCAGGAGGTCCCCAAGCACCTCTTCCTCGAAGGCGTGTCCGACCTCCATCGCGTGGCCCGATCGATCGAAGGCCGCCCACGCCTCTCCCAACCCGACTGTGAACTGCTTCAGCGCTCGGTGGCGCTCCTCGTATGATAGCTGGCTCGGCCAGACCCATTGCACGCTCAAAGGCGTCTCGCCCCACCCCTCCGCTCTGCGGCCGGAGGAGTCCTCGACGACCATCCGGACCCGCGCGCAGGTGACGTGCGTGAGTGTCTCGGGCCCGAACTTCAGGGGGACCCGCGTCTCGACGGGCAGAAAGTACACGATGGTCGCAACCGGGCGTACATCCGTCGTCCTCGACATCGCCCCTCCCCTCAACGCCAGCGCCTCCCCCTCACGATTCCCCCACCATTCGCTTGAAGAAGGCGATCTCGCGCGCAAATGCACGCGTGAACCCGTCTTCGGGCACCTCGAACTCGCAGTGGACGGACACCGGACCACCATATCCAACACGACGGAGCTCCGAGAACACCGTCGTCCAATCGACCATCCCCTCGCCAGCCGGGAGCCATCTCCTGGTCTCCGTCCCGTGCCCATCGCCTTCACCCCGGAGTACCAGCACGTCCTTGACGGCAACGATGCTCAGGTAGTCTTGAACCATTGCCAGCCCCAGAGGGAAGTCCTCCCCGTTGGCGACCATATGGCCTGCATCGATGTACGCCCCGATATGCTGCGGATCGAAGCCGCGGATCAGATGCATAAGGGCAGCGCAGTTCAGCCCCATGAAATTGCCGGAATGGGTATGGTAGCAGATCTTGACGCCGTACCGGTTGCCCAGCTCCTGCCACCCCTCAAGCGCACGCCGGATTTCGCCGACGAGCTGCCAGTAGTCCGTCTCCAGGGGCACGAATCTGAAATACCCCAGCTTGATCAGTCGCACGTCCGCCTTGTCCATCGCGGCGAGAATTGGCTCGGCCGTGGGATGATCGGGCCTCAGGAGATCAAAGTTGCCCGTCACCATAGGGATACTTAGGCCCTCTGTGACCATGAGCTGCGCCGCCGCGGGAAGAGCAGTCGACGCGTTATCGGGGTTGACCGGGTATCCCGGGCGCACCGCCAGGTCATACCCATCGAAGCCATGAGCGAGCGCCAGCTCGGCTAGCTGAGGGACGCCCTTGTCACGAAACATCTTTGAGAACACAATTAGCTGCATGGTGACCCCCTTCTTGGTCGGAGTACGCGGGTGCTTGGAGAAGCCTGGAAAAGAACGCGACGCCAGTGTACCACAGATGCACCGAAAGCACCTATTCCAGCAAGCGCGTGCTCGCTGAGCCTTGACCTCGTTTGGTCCTAGACGATCACGCCCCATGTCTTGGGATCAGACGACCATCGGACACCGCACGCTAGTTGACTCTGCACCCCAGTGACGGTAGTATGGCGCGGGTCGCGTGCCAGCTCGCAGCGGCGGCAGCCGCCAGGCGTGGTCGGCACGCTGGGGCGACACAGTTGAGCTTGAGGATCGGAAGACCTTCATCCGAGTACCTCATCTTCGTAGTTCGGATTGCCAAGGAGGCATAGGTCATGTCAGAGGCTTCATTCACGATCAGCGCATTCGGCGATGAGATTGCCGCAGACCTGGAGGATCAACTGCGCGTCCTCCAGGAACTCGATATCGCGTTCCTGGAGCTGCGTGGAGCTTGGGGCAAGAACGTCTTGCGCCTGGATGACGACGAGGTTGCGCGCGTCCGCCAGACCTGCGACGACTATGGCGTCTCGGTCAGCAGCATCGGCAGCCCCGTCGGTAAGTCGCCCCTCCTCGACCCCATCGAGAACGAGTTGGCGAACCTCGCCAGGGCATTCGAGATCGGTGACCGGGTGGGTACGCGCAGCGTGCGTATCTTCTCGTTCTATCCACCTGATACGAGCACGAATGCACACTACGACCAGTATGTGGACGAGTCCGCGTCGCGGCTCGCGCGCCTTGCCGAACTGGCACAACGCGAGGGCTTCACGCTGATGCTGGAGAACGAACGGCACATCGTAGGCGACAATCTGGAGCGTTCCCACGCGCTGTTGACCGCCGTCGACAGCCCTAACCTGCTCTTTCTCTGGGATCCCGCCAACTTCGTCGTCGTCGGTGTGGAGAGCCCGACGGCGCGCGGGTGGGATCTTCTGGGCGAGCACGTCGGCTACGTCCACATCAAGGACGCGGTCGCAGCAGATGGCAGCATGTGCCCCGCTGGCGAGGGGGACGGTCAGGTCGCGGACCTGTTGAACCGGTTGAGCGCTCGCGGCTACCGCGGTTTCCTCGCGTTGGAGCCGCACCTTGTGGTCGCTGGGCACAGCACGGGATTCAGTGGCGCTGACGGAATGGCGGTCGCGGCCCGGGCACTCCGTGGCCTGCTTGCGGGTATTCCGGTAGACTGATGGGGTCCGCGGCTGCCGGTCACCCCGATGCTGCGGGTCGATTGTGCGTCCATCCCTGTACGTGGTTCTCGGCCCACGCGCGCGCCACCTCCCGGACCATCTGTCCAGCGCGTGAACAGTCCGGGCCGGCGTCGTCGAGAATGCGGCCGGAAGGGCGCCACACGGATGCGTAGGTCGATCCATTCGTTGCAGAGCGCTCGCCCCGCGATGGCGGCCGCGACTGAGCTGAGAGGAAGTCTGTGAACATCCCGCTCAAGCGGTACTGGGTACTGCTTGCCAGGTACATTAAGCCCCAGAGGGCGCGCTACTGGCTGCTCACAGTCCTACTGATGGGCAGCATCGGCCTGCAGATTCTGAACCCGCAGGTGATGCGATACTTCATCGACGCTGCCGTCGGCGGCGAGGCAGGCGCCCAACTGGCGTGGGCGGCGATCGCCTTCGTTGGGCTGGCGCTGGTGCAACAGGCGATGGCAGTGACTGGCAGGTACGTCGGTGAAAACGTCGCCTGGACAGCCACGAATGCCCTGCGCGCTGAACTGGCGGAGCATTGCCTCAACCTGGACATGAGCTTCCACAACGATACGTCCCCCGGCGAGCTAATCGAGCGTATTGATGGCGATGTTGCCGAGCTCTCCAACTTCTTCTCCCAACTGGTCATCCGCGTGATCGGCAACCTGGTCCTGATGACAGGTATTCTGATTGTCCTCTTCTTCGAGGATTGGCGGGTCGGTATCGTGTTCACGTGCTTCGCCATCGTCGCCGTTCTGGGGCTGAACCGCGTCCGCAGCGTGGCAGTGCCCTTCCAGAAGGCGCTCAGAGCTGCAACCGCGGACCTCTTCGGGTTCCTTGAGGAGCGACTAGCTGGGACCGAGGACATCCGCTCCAGTGGGGCCGTGGCCTTCGTCATCCACGGCCTCTCCGAGCTCCCGTACAGACTCCTGGGCTTGTGGCAGCCGACGCCGCTGCGGTTCCTGGCAATCCGGTTCACCGGGGGCATGCTTCATACTGTGGGTGTTGCCCTGGCGCTGATCCTCGGATGGTATCTCTATCGAGGCGCCGCCATCACAATCGGCACGGTCTACCTGCTTGTCCATTATGTCAATCTCCTGGGTCGACCCATTCGCCAACTGACGCACCAGACTGAGAGTCTGCAGAGCATCGGCGCGGCCACCGAGCGCCTGGCCGATCTGAACCGCATGCGAAGCCGGATTCGCGACGGCCCAGGGGCGGACCTGCCGCCCGGCCCTCTTGCGCTGAGATTCGACAGCGTATCGTTTGCATACGGCGGCGGCGAGCTGGTCCTGAAGGACCTTTCCTTCGAGCTTCCACCCGGCGGGGTGCTGGGCCTACTGGGTCGGACGGGAAGTGGCAAGACGACCTTGGCGCGCCTCGTGTTTCGCCTCTACGATCCGTCAAGCGGTTCCATTGCGCTCAACGAGGTGGACATCCGTGAGTTGAGACTGCGCCCGCTGCGTCAGCGCGTGGCACTCGTGACCCAGGATGTGCAACTGTTCGAAGCAAGCGTAAGGGACAACCTGACGTTCTTTGATCACACTATCCCGGACAGTCGCATCGAGGCAGTGATCGAAGAACTGGAGCTTGCTGAGTGGTACCGCTCTCTGCCCGAAGGACCGTCCACCCGGTTCGAGACGGGTGGACGAGGATTATCGGCCGGTGAAGCACAGCCCCTCGCCTTCACGCGCGTGTTCTTGCGTGACCCAGGCGTGGTGATTATGGATGAGGCGTCGGCGCGACTCGATCCTGCGACCGAGCAACGCATCGAACGTGCGGTCGACAGACTGCTTCTGGGCAGGACAGCCATCGTCATCGCCCACCGTCTCGCCACCGTCGATCGCGCCGACAGGATCATGATTCTGGACGACGGGCACGTGGCGGAGCAGGGCGAGCGAGCGGTGCTGGCCGCCGACACTGGCTCACGCTTCCACGGCCTGCTGCGCACCGGTTTGGAGGAGGTGCTGGCGTGACGCCGGGCAAGCCACGTTCGCGAGGGGTGCAAGCCGAGCAGCCGGTCACCGGTCGCCCAAAGGCGTCACTGCCGACCTGGCGGGTGATCCTGGCCACGATTCGATACCGCCCGCGGCTATGGCTTGGCAACCTGATTGCGCTCCTCTTCGCGACCCTGATGCTCCAGATACCGGCGCTGCTGATGAGGAGGTTCTTCGACCTGTTGACAGGCGAAGCCCCGGCCGGGATCGGTCTGTGGTCCATCGTCGCCCTGCTCATTGCCTCGCAGGTCGGCCGGACCGTGGCCAGCTATGGCACGATGCGGACCAACGTTCCATTCTTCGTGCACACCATGACGTTGCTGCGCAAGAACCTGTTGACGCATGTGCTGAGACGGCCCGGCGCGTCCGCCCTGCCCTACTCGTCTGGAGAGGCCATCAGTCGCTTCCGGCGGGATGTGTTCGAGATTCCCCTGTTTGCCCTGTGGCTGAACGATATCACCGCGGCGCTCGCCTTCTCCCTCGTTGCCGTCCTCGTAATGGTACGCATCAGCCCGACCATCGCACTGCTCTCCCTCGCTCCCTTCGTCGTCGTGGGCATCATCGCCAATCTCACCACGAAGCGCGTGGAGACTTACCGCCGCGCCAGCCGGAAGTGGACGGGCATTGTGACCGGATTCATTGGCGAGGTATTCGGCGCTGCTCAGGCCGTGAAGGTAGCCACGGCCGAGGACGGCATAATCGCCCACTTCAACCGAATAAACGACGAGCGTCGCCGGGTCTCGCTCAAGGACCGGTTGTTCAACGAGATCCTTCATTCCATCTTCCGCAACGCCGTCAACCTGGGTACTGGTATCGTGCTCCTCCTCGCGGGACAGAGCATGCAGGCCGGCACGTTCACCGTTGGCGATTTCGCCCTGTTTGCGTACTATTTGGAGTGGATCAGCGAGTTTGCTGCCTTCTCAGGGCTCCTGATCGCGCGCTACAGACAGATCGGCGTCTCAGTTGAGCGGATGGAGCGGCTCATGCAGGGCGCCCCACCCGGCGCGCTGGTTGAGCACAGTCCTGTCCATATGGACGGCGAGTTTCCTGAGGTCGCGTACCCTCCCAAGACAGGGCCGGACCTGTTGCGACGCCTCGACGCCGCGAATCTTTCCTACAACTATCCCGGTACCGACAACGGCATCGAGGGTATCGATCTGCACCTGAAGCGGGGCAGCTTCACAGTCGTCACCGGTCGAGTCGGATCGGGGAAAACGACGCTGTTGAGGGTGCTGCTGGGGCTACTGCCGAAGGATGCCGGGGAGATTAGCTGGAACGGCACACCTGTTGAGGATGCCGGCTCCTTCTTCGTGCCGCCTCGCAGCGCATACACGTCTCAGGTGCCGCGCCTTTTCAGCCAACCCCTCAGGGACAACATCCTGCTCGGGCTGGGAAGCGACGATGACGCGGTTGCTCGCGCGATCCGCCTCGCGGTGATGGAGCCCGACCTGGACGAGCTCGAGGAGGGCCTGGACACGATGGTGGGCCCCAAGGGCGTCAAACTCTCTGGAGGACAGATCCAGCGCACGGCCGCCGCCCGCATGTTTGTCCGCGAGCCAGAGCTGCTCGTCTTCGATGATCTCTCCAGCGCGTTGGACGTGGAAACCGAGCGCACGCTCTGGGAGAGGGTCTTCTCGGAGACCGAGGCCACGTGCCTGGTCGTCTCTCACCGCCGTCCGGCGCTCCGGCGAGCAGACAACATCATCGTCCTCAAGGATGGCCGGATCGAGGCGGAGGGTCGGCTAGAGCATCTGCTCGAGACGTCGGACGAGATGCGCCATCTGTGGGAGCGGGGACTCGAGGCCGAGGCGGAATCTGCGAAGAACACTGCGCGCTGATCGGTGCCCTTGACGGGACAGGCGTGGGTCGTCGGTTTCCATCACAGGTTTCTGGAGCCGGGGTGCCATCACCCCCGGTCCTCGCACACGCGCAAGGAACCCAACAATCGGGGTGCACCGAACTCGCGAGCGTGGGCACCACCGCCCCGCGACCGCTGCTGCTCGGCGCCGGTCCAAGAACGCTCACTCGAATCGCTGCGGAAACCCGACACCTTGTCTTGGCCCCAACCAGGCACCATGTCAACCATAGTGATCACGACTAGCCCGGGGGCCGTCCCTGCCCGAGCGCTTCGCCACGGCATTGCGGTGGAAACCTGTCAGGTTGTTCCCCCGATCGCGCCGTGCCAGCCGCGTTCGCTACAATGGGTCTCGGACTGGCCA
>JAUVSX010000512.1 GCA_030596915.1 Chloroflexota bacterium
AGACCCTCGTTTCCAAATTCAACGAGAGTGCAGCGACGATACCGCAGTTGTGGCAACTGCTCTGGCACTTCGGGCGTTCATGCGTCGCGCCTTCATCGCGCGATGCGTTGTTAGATGCGGTGATTGGCCTCGATTCAATCCTGTCTACAACAGGGGAAAACGCCGCATACAAATTTCGACTTCATGGGACGGCGATTCTGACAGAAGACCCGAAAGAGGTAGAGAAGGCCCATAAGTAAATGAAGCATCTCTACTCACTGAGATCCAGGGCGGCTCACGGTGGAACCGGAGACATCGCCGATGAGGATGCGAAGGAAGCACGGTGGGCCCTCGGCAAGGCGATCAAGGCGATTGTCAACCTGGCCAACACTGGGGAACTGGAAGTCCCCGAGGGGAAGAAGACCTTGGCCCATTCGATCGAGAGTCTCGTTCTAAAACGGGCAGTCAGACCATTCCGTTGAATCCTGGGAGCCGATGACTCGACCACTTCAGTTTCGGTCCTGAGCTGGCACCTCCACCTCAAAGAAGTAGGCAAGCGATACCGGGTCAGACAGCTCGACTATCTTGAGCCCTCAGCCCCTGGCCCCGAACGTGAGCTGGGGACGGTCGCTCTGACTTTGTCGATGTTGTCTGACCTGGCACCGCTTGAGGCTGTTTCAGCCGCTACGTGCAGGTTCCCTCTACGGCACCGCTACTGACCACGCCGTGAGATTGCCCGACTCGAACCCGTCAGAGAAGATGTGAACCATCGCCAGCCGTCCGCGAATTTCGAAGTCGCCGCTGAGGGAGTTGTTGTCCTCCTCGGCCATCAGGCAGTCCCCATTGGTCGCACAGGCGACGGCCGGGTACATTTGTGCGATGTTGTCATCGTCAAAGGCGAACTCGCTGCCTACGCCGATGTCCAGACCCGGCATCGCATATCGCCCGAATACATCGAAGTTCCACGTGGAGATGACGCGCTGCCAGACGACCAAGTAGCCAACGCCGGACCCGTGGGCTACGCTCGGGACCCCATCGTGGCGACCGGGGGCTCCGGCTATCCAGAAACCGCCGCCAGGCCCCAGGAGCGTGCCGTCATCGCCCAACCGTCGGGCGTAGACCTCCGTGGTTGTGGCGCTGGCGCTGTCCTCCCAGACTGCCAGGTACTCGTTTTCGCTGGCCGCAACGGCGACTTGACCCTGATCGTTGGCGTCGTCGCAAATGGGAATCTCGGGGCTGATGTAACCCATATTCCATGACGTAACCTTGCCGAGGACGTCGCCTGGATCGGCGGCGCTGTTGGGCTGGAAGGTGTACGCGATCAGGTAGAAGTTGCTGGCTGCACAGCTGGCCACGTCCGGGAAGCTGCGGAATCCCGCACCAGCGGCGATATTGACCCAACCCAGCGCCGTCCCGTCACTGGCCCGCACGCGCTCGCCGTCGATGTCCTGCCCGCTGGCCCCCCACGTGTTCTGATACACCACCAGGTACTCCTCGTGGAGGCTGTTGTAGGCGATCGCCGGCTCGAGATTGTCCACGGCGGTTTCGACCCAGATATTGATGAAATCGCTGAGGTGGGGTCCGCCGGCCAAGCTTGCCCTGTCCCGCCACGCGTCGTCCTGAGCTGCAGCGACACGGACCGACATGCCGGCGATCAGCTATCCCTTTGATACAATCACTCTCAGGAGTTGCTCCGACTGACGCGTGGTCCTTGCGAGAGGAGATCGTGGCGATGAGCAGACTGGTGGCACGAGTCGCGGGTGTGGTGTTTGTAACTGTCCTGGGTGCCTCCCTGGCAGTTGGTCAGAACCTCGTCACCAACGGCGAGTTTGATACCGGTGTGGCCGGGTGGACGGAGTTCTCCGCGGTCACGTTGAGCTGGGACTCGCAGGAGGACTACGCGGGTCAGCCCGGATCGGGCAGCGCGCTGATCGTCAACGACAACCTCGGCCAGTCGAACTCGGGCGCGACCCAGTGCGTCGAGGCAATCGTTGGCGGAGAGTCCTACATCCTGTCGACTTGGCTTCTGGCGCCGAGTGGGCAGCAGAGCGCGCAGGGCAGTGCGAAAGTATTCGTGTGGTGGTACTCGGAAGCCGGGTGCACGGGCTACCTGGGCCAGGGACCGGCAACCTCATATATCACCACGTCGGACGTATGGGTCGAGCGTGTGGGGCCGGCCGGGATGGCCCCGACAGGTACGCAGAGCGCCATCGTCTACCTGAACAACGCCAAGACCTCTGACACGCCGGGAGTGTACAGGGTCTGGTACGACCACGTGGTCCTGCGCAACGCGGACGAGATCTTCAGCGACGGCTTCGAGTCGGGCAGCCTGTCGGCCTGGTCCAGCTCGACGAGGTGACAGGCCCGGCCGCGAGCTGCGCCCCGCTTGCCGGCGACACCGCATAGATCAGAGGGGCGCCACGCGTGGCAGCTATTCGAATCAGGGGTATCGGGAGAGGTCGTTTGTGGCCTGGGTGAGAAGGCGCAAGGGGCAGGGCGAGAACGTCCGGTGTAGCGGGCCGGCTTGCCTCATGCTCCTCACGAGATCGAGTCGACGTGAGAGCTACGGTACGGTTGCGGACCACATTGAGGTGTTACCACGCTCGAAGTCGTCGGCGAACAACGACCCGGTCCACACCCTCCCCCAGACGCCCGACAGGCCCAGATCGGTGGCATGTCCGTAGTCCTGCCAGACCATCAGCGCAT
>JAUVSX010000091.1 GCA_030596915.1 Chloroflexota bacterium
GCCACGTGCTCGTGCAGTACATCCTTCCCGCGCCGCATGTGCTGCTCGACCCTAGAGGGTGCACTGTCCTCGTCGTGAAGTCACATGGCGGCGAGATCAGCTTCGAGGACGGGCGATTCAGGCATAGGCAAAAAGGGCGTATCTTCCGGCAGTTGGCAGGGCTGGAGGGCATCGGCCTCCTCCACAGCGAAGTCGAAGAGCAGGCCGCTAGGGTGGATGAGTGGCTCCAGCAGAACGTCGAAGGCGTGGCCGTGCCCGTTCAGGTGGCCATCGTGTTCGTGAATCCGAAGGCCAAACTGGACGCCGACGGCTCGCCCGTTCCCGCCCTCTTTGGCAAGAAGGTCAAGCCCTGGCTACGGGGACCCGGAAGACGCAAGGTGCTGCCCGCTGAGACGTACCGTCGCATGGTTGGGGCAGTCGAGGAACACAGTCCTAGTCGGGAATAGTCGGTCCCCGTCGCGAGGATGGCGCGCGACGGCCCCGGCGGATTCTCGCGGCCCCCTGCCCCCCAGTTGGCAACAAACAAGACCAGACGACGTATGGCTACTCGCAGCCTGGAAGGCACATGGGCGCTTATCCTTGGAGCGTCGAGCGGCTTCGGCGCCGCGGCCGCTCGCGAACTGGCAGGGGCCGGGATGAACATCCTCGGCGTCCACCTCGATACGAGAGCAACACTCCCTCGGGCGATCCAGGTGATCGCAGACATCCAGGCGCTTGGCCAAACGGCGCTATTCCTCAACACCAACGCGGCCGACTCGAGCAAGCGGTCGCTGGCCCTGGACAGGATCGAGGCAGTCCTGGCCGAGGCCGGCGCCCAGACCATCCACTTCGTGCTGCACTCGCTCGCCTTCGGAGCGCTGGGACCTTTCATAGCCGACGGTCCCGAGGATGCCATCACTGAAACACAGATGGAGATGACGCTTCGCGTGATGGCACACAGCCTGGTGTACTGGGTGCAGGATCTGGTGCAGCGACGCCTGCTGGCAGATGGCAGTCGCGTCTACGCGCTCTCCAGCGGCGGCGCGGAACGCGTGTCTCCCGTCTACGCGGCGGTTTCCGCCGCCAAAGCGGCGCTCGAGAGCCACGCGCGCCAGCTTGCCGTCGAGCTGGGACCTCGGGGGATTGCGGTGAACTGCCTGCGGCCCGGAGTTTGTGACACGCCGGCGCTACGTGCGATTCCGGGTCACGAGCCGTATGTGGCAGAGGCACTCAGGCGCAACCCGGCAGGGCGCCTGACGACAACTGAGGATGTGGCAGCAGTCCTGGTGGCACTCGCCGATCCGCGGGTCACGTGGATCAGTGGTGCGGTCATTCCGGTCGATGGCGGCGAGCTAATCGTCGGATAGCAGCGGACCACATCGGCCGCTCCCCAGCGCTTGGGCGCCAGGTACGTGAAGCGGCTAGGTTGCCAGGATGACGTCCTTGGCCTCAATGGGCGCCGGGTCGATGGCTCTGAGGGCGTCCACCCTACCGCGCAATGCGGGCATATGCTCAGCGAGATACACGCGCGCCAGCTCGCGCTTCCGCTCGTCCTCACGTGCGTCCCGCAGGACCAGCCAGGAATCAAGCGTGACTACGGCAACATCGGCCAAGTCGGAGGCGTAGTAGTCAATGAGCGCTCGACTCTCCACCTCCTTCAGATGATCGATGCAGCGGTTAAGAAGCGCAGTAGCTTCCTCTACTCTGGCCTTGGACCCAGCCAGATCCTCGCCGAAGTCCAGGGCCGCCCACTCGCCAAAAAGACCATCAAGCGAGTGACCCAGCAGGCCGCCAGTAGCAGCGGCTACTTGTAGCTGGCTAGTACCCTCGTAGATGCTGGTCACGCGCGCGTCGCGCGAATGGCGCTCCACGTTGAACTCCTGCATATAGCCAACGCCGCCGTGGACCTGCACTGCCTGGTAGCAGACCCGATTCGCCATCTCCGACGCAGAGTACTTCAGGAGAGGCGTTAGCACGTCCGCCAGACGGCTGGCCCGCTTGAGCTTGCTGCGCCCCTCAGACGTGAGGCTGCCTCGGGCTTTCAGGCGACCATATGCTTTGCTCAGGTCCACCCACCCGGCAGTCTCGTAGAGTAGCGCCCTTGTGGCCTCGATCTCACCGCGCATTGAGAGAAGCATGCGGTAGACGGCCGGTATTTGGTCAATCGTGCCTCCGAATTGCACGCGCTTCTGAGCGTAGGCATAGGCCTCGCGGTAGGCCGCTTCCGCGATGCCCACTGATTGGGCGGCCACCGCAAGCCTGGCCCCGTTCATCATCGCCATTGCGTAGCGGATGAGCCCGAAGCGTCGCTTACCGATGAGGCGAGCCGGCGTGTCGCGGAACTCGATCTCGCACGTAGGCGACGCATGCAAACCCAGCTTGTTCTCAATGCGCCGGATCCGCACCGTTTCATCCGCGGTCACCTCGAACAAAGAGAGGCCGCGGGCGTCTCGCGAACCCTCCTCGGAACGGGCCAGCACAATCAAGACGTCGGCGCAACCGTTCGTGATGAAGCGTTTGACTCCGCTGAGGCGCCATTCCGAAGTCCGCTCGTCGTACACCGCCCGCGTCTGGACGGATCCCAGGTCAGATCCGGCGTCAGGCTCGGTCAGCACCATCGCTCCGCCGACCAGGTCCCCCCGGATGAAACCGGGCAAGATGCGGGACTTCATTTCCTCATCGCCAAACTGGCAGACCATTATCGCTGCGATCTCTTGCAGACCGAAGACGCTCATCAACGAGGCGTCAGCGCGCGAGACGATCTCGACGATCATCTGCAGGATCGACTCGGGCAGGTTGAGCCCACCGTATTCCCAGGGTAGCGTCACGCCGATCAACTCGGCCTGTCTCAGAAGCGCCATTGCGTCCTGCGTGGGCGCAGCGTAGGTGACGCAGCCATCCTGGCACGCGAGACCCTCGTGATCGGCCTCGGCGGCGCGCGGTGCGACGTGATTGGCGCAGATGTCGCCCAGCAGCGTCAGCAGCAGTCCGTAGTTGTCGTGGGCATCCGCGTAGTTGCGCGGCGCACCAGGGAAGTCACTGTGGTAGCGAAAACCATCCTCAAGTATCTCAACTACCTCTGCCAAATCGAGGCGATCGAGGCGAAACTGCAGGTCGCTATTGTCTGTGAAGAAGTTGTCAGCCACGTGAGTCTCCCTACTCGGGGCTTCCCCGCAGTGCGTCGATCATAGCGGGAATGACCTCATTCAGGTCACCCACGATCTTGTAGTGGGCGATCTGGAAGATTGGGGCGTTGGGATCACTGTTGATGGCGATGATCTTGCTCGATTGGTCCATACCGGCGCGGTGCTGGACTGCACCGGAGATCCCGCAGGCGACGTACAACCGGGGACGTACGGTCGTGCCGGTCTGTCCCACCTGATGCTCATGCGATACGAAGCCAGCATCCACCGCCGCGCGCGAGGCAGCCACCTCGCCCCCAAGAACCTCAGCCAGATCGTAAATGAGGCCAAAGTTCTCCTTACTACCGACGCCAGCTCCCCCGGCGACGATTACGGATGCACCTTTCAGATCGCACGTTGGAAGTCGTAGTGATCGGTCGACCACCTGCAAAGCCAGATCGCCCTCTTCGAACTGCGGCTCAACGGTCAGGACTTCTCCAGAGCGGGTTGGGTCCGGCGCCCCCAACTGCATTACCCCCTCGCGCACGGTTGCCATCTGCGGGTGCATCTCAGGGTTGACGATGGTGGCAATAACATTGCCCCCGAAGGCGGGACGGATCTGATACAGGAGCTCAGTGTAGGTCTCCCCGCTGCGCTGCACGTCGCCGATCTGGAGCGCCGTGCAGTCGGCTGTAAGGCCCGCCCAGCAGGCGCTGGCGATGCGCGGCGCAAGATCGCGCCCCACGGGCGTGGCGCCCAGCAGAAGAATGTAGGGCTTGTATTCCCTTACAAGCTCGATGGCGACCCTGGCGTAGGGCAACGTGCGGTAGGGCGTCAACTCGGGGTGGTCGGCCACGAAGACAACGTCGGCGCCGTGGTGGATGGCTATCTCGGCCAACTCGGCGACACCATGCCCAAGCAGAAGAGCGGCCACTGCCCCCTGCAAGCGGTCTGCCAGTTCCCTGGCCTTGGTAAGCAACTCCAGGCTCACGTCCGCAATGCGGCCGTCCTGGTGCTCGATGAAGACCCAAACCTCCCTACATTCGCCCATCGGATTCCTTCCGCGCTACAGTGTATAGTCCTTGACCAGCTCGTCGATCAGTGCCGCGACGCCTTCCTTGGTGGCGTCGACCTCCTTGCTCTCGGACGCCCCAAGTACCACGTAGTTGACGTTGAGAACTTTGGTCGGCGACCCCCCAAGTCCAACCCGGTCGTAGTCAACACCGGCGTCCGCGCCATTCCACACACTGATTCTAAGACCGCGCTCCCCCAGGAACAAGTCCAGAGCTTCCTCGGTCTCGAATTCGGGCCATCTGGCCAACAGCGCCGGGTACTCCTGGGGGATCGCTGCCAGCTTGTAGGCAAGCGTTCGCCTGGCGGAGGCTGGCCGGGGCTGATTCGCCGAACTGACGACCGTCAGAAGGCAGGGCAAACGGCACTTCACGGTCTCGCTGCCCAACGGAAAGGCTCGCCGCACCGTGATTTCACGGCCGTCGAGTGATAGGATGGACTCGGCGTACGTGATCTGGGGAAGTCCCAGCTTCTCAGCCACCTGTGGCCCAACCTGAGCCGTGTCACCATCAATTGCCTGACGCCCGCAGAAGATCAGGTCATAGTCACCGATCTTCTCGACAGCGCACTTGAGAACATACGAGGTAGCCAGGGTATCGGAGCCGGCCGTCTTCCTGTCCGTGAGCAGGATCACGCGGTCGGCACCGCGATAGAGCGCCTCGCGGAGGATCTCCGCCGCTCGCGGCGGGCCCATGGTCAGCACCGTCACGTTGCCACCATGTCGCTCCTTCACCTGGAGGGCCATCTCGAGGGCGTTGAGGTCCTCCGGGTTGACGATTGCGGCCAGCGCGGCACGATTGACCGTGCCATCCTCCTTCATCGCCTTGCCACTGATGTTGGCAGTATCGGGCACCTGCTTGGCCAATACCACACAGTTGTAGGCCATATGGACCTCCCAGCTCGCCGTGCGATCGGAGCGCCTGGCTCCGAGCCCGGCCATTTCACTCGCAGATGTAGAACCCGCGAAGAGGGCGGTGGTTACGCGCGTACCTGGTGTACGGCACGATGATACTACCACGCAAGGTTACCGGTGCAAGCACCAATGAAGTAGCCCAGTGTTGTGGCTCGCTGGAACGCGATCGCTCGCTGAGACGCGTGGGTAGCTGTTTGACATTCCCGATTGGCAATGATAGAATACGTCCATAATCCACGTCCTGCATCCCTAGTGTGGACCGCGATGCCGAACCGTCTAAGAGACTGAGCCTGTTTCGAGGTGGGCAGGACGGGCTGATATGCCTGAGGTCATCCTACGACCGTCAGGCCGGGCAGCCTACGGCATCGCCAGCGCAGTTCTATGCAGGGGATGTCGTTGTCCATTCGGGTGCAGGCAGGAACTAGGAGCTAACCGCTTTCATGAACACTGGTACTGAAGATCAGAAATCATCCGAGAAGGAGGAGAAGGAACAAGAAGAAGCTGCAGAGGACCTCGGCGCGTTGCTGAAGGACGAGTTCTCAGCCGTCGAGCCGAAGCGCGGCGATCTGTGCAAGGGCATCGTGATCGAGGCCAACGAGGCTGGCTTGCTCGTGGACTTCGGGTTCAAGCGGGAGGGATTCGTCCCGGCTGAGGACTATGCGCACCTGGATGAAGAGGCCCGGGCCTTGCTCTTCGCCGGGGCCGAGGTGCCGGTGTTCGTCGTGCGGCCACGCACTCGAGACGGACAGCCCGCCCTGTCGATTCAGCAAGCTCAGCAGTATGAGCACTGGCTGAAGGCCGAGGAGATGCTGGCAAGCAACGGCCTGTATGAGGGCGAGGTTGCGGGATGCAACCGCGGAGGACTCATCGTCAAGTACGGTGACATCCGTGGTTTCGTTCCCACATCGCAGGTGGTGGGTATGCCGAGGCGTCTGCCCGAAGAGGAGCGTCGACGCCGCCTGGAGACGATGGTCGGGAAGCAGATAGGGCTCAGGGTCATCGAGGTAGATCGGGGCCGCCGAAGACTGATCTTCTCGCAACGTCGGGCATACCGCGAGTGGCAGGAGCGCAGGCGACAGCAGACGATGGCCGAGCTGACCGAAGGCGAGATTCGTCACGGATCGGTTACCGATCTCACGAGTTTCGGCGCGTTCGTGGACCTGGGCGGTGCTGACGGCCTGATCCACGTCTCGGAGCTGAGTTGGCGGCGCGTCAACCATCCGCGCGAGGTGCTTGGCGTAGGCCAAGAGGTCGACGTCTACGTTCTCAGCGTAGACCGAGAGCGCAAGCGGATTGCCCTCAGCCTCAAGAAGCTCCAGCCCGACCCCTGGTCGATTGTCAACGAGCACTATCATGTGGGGCAACTGGTTGAGGGCCAGGTCACGCGCGTTCTTGATTTCGGCGCCTTCATAGCCCTGGACCTGGGAATCGAGGGGCTATTGCACGTCAGCGAGATGATTGGCACACCTGACCTCCAGCCCACGGACATCGTCAAGTCGGGCGATACCGTGCTCGTGAAGGTAATTCGTATTGACAGTGACCGGAGACGCATCGGTCTCAGCGCCAAGCAGGTGAGGCAGAACGAGTGGGAGCGCTGGATGGCGGACCAGCAGGCAGCGCGCGAGGCCGAGGAGGCTGCGGCAGCGGAAGCTGTAGCGGCGGAAGCTGCGGCAGCGCAAGAAGCGGCGCCGCCAGAGGGGCCGGCGGTCGAGATCCCATCCGCGGAGGAAACGCCTGAGGAGGTAGCAGCCGAGGGTGCAGTGGCTGAAGCAGCGGCGGAAGACGTCGAGATCGAGGTGCCGTCTGCGGCGGAGGGGGAGGTAGAGGCAGAAGAACCATCGCCGCCAGCACCTGCCGAGACCCCAGAGACGGCTGCGGTTGCTACCGAGGAATCGCCCCCCAGCGCCGTGGATGTGGAGGCGCCCGCAGAGGAACCGACGCCGCCAGCACCTGCAGAGACCCCCGAGACGGCTGCGGCTGCTACCGAGGAATCGCCCCCCAGCGCCGTGGATGTGGAGGCACCCGCAGAGCAACCACAGCCCGACACGCACGGTTCGGATGAAACAGCAGCGCCGGCGCCAGGGAAGGACGAAGAAGCATCCTCTCCCGCTCCGGAAGAAGACGCCATTGTAACGGAGGAGCCCTCTGCGCAGGCGGCGGCGATAGAGCCTGGCGATCCGCCAGCTCCGGTCGAGCCAGGGAGCGCCGACTAGGCCTGCGGATAATCAGGTAGGTGTGCGGACTGTCAGGCAGGGAGAGACGACAGGGCAAGACCCACCCAATCGTCCGACTCCCACCTTCGCACGAGGCGGAGGCTGTCCTTGTTCGCGGCCGCCAGCACCTGCGCCTCCTGATCGGCGAGTACACCGGCGAGCACCAGCGTGCCGCCCGGCCTCAGGCGTCTGGAGAGGCCGTCGTCCAGCATCTGCAGGATCACCCTCAGCAGGATGTTGACGACGACCACGTCGTAGTGGCCTGTTGCCTCCGCGAGAGACCCCCGTACCACCGTGACCCGTTCACTGACGTGGTTGGCGACTGCGTTTGCACGCGCCGCCTCCACGGCGACGGTGTCCGTGTCGGCTGCCAGCACGCATCGAGCGCCGAGCTTCGCAGCCGCGATAGCCAGGATGCCCGATCCGGTGCCCAGGTCCAGCACTTCCGCCCCGGGAGAGACCAACCCCTCCAATGCCATTAGGCACACTTGCGTAGTCGGGTGCAGTCCCGTGCCAAAGGCCTGACCCGGGTCCAGCTCGATCACGACATCCCCGAACGCGGGCACATACTCCCGCCAGGACGGACGGATTACGATGTGTTCACCGATGTGCAATACGGTGAGCTTCTCCTTCCACGCCTCGCTCCAGTCGGTCTCGGCAATTGGCCGAAAGACGGGCTCAGCAATGGGGCGTATCTGCCCCAGGTGCCAGAGGGCCTCCTCGACACGCCGCCGGTTGGATGGAAGCTGATCGTCTGCGGGGAGATAGGCCCTGACGACAACCGGCCCGGAGGATAAGCCCTCGGGCCCAGCTTCGACCGCTACCCCGTTGTAGGCGTACGGTGACAAGACCTCAGCCACCGCTTCTGCGGTCTCACCGTCGGCCGCTACACTGATCTCCAGCCACTCCATTGCACTCAGGCGATCGGCCGTGGTGCTCAGAGAACTCTGGCTGGCGCCAGCACAGCCTTCTCCGGGCGACAGCCGGGCTGGGCTACCCAGGAAGCGGCTCTAGGGGCTCAGGATGGTGCCCGAACTGAAGACCTGGCCCAGACACCGGCGCAGCCCAGCGCACGGCGTTCGCGATCACACGCAACACGTCAGGATGACGAAAGATGGGGAGACTCTCGTGTCCGGGGCGGAAGTAGAAGACCTTGCCCTTGTTGCGGTGGTAGCAACATCCGCTTCGGAACACCTCCCCACCCTGGAACCAGCTAACGAAGACAAGCGTGTCTGGGTCCGGGATGTCGAAGCGTTCCCCGTACATCTCACAGTGCGGGATCTCTATGTATTCGCCCAGACCTTGGGCGATGGGATGGCCAGGCTCGATCACCCAGATGCGTTCCTTCTCCCCGGCCTCACGCCACTTGAGGTCGCACGAGGTCCCCATTAGCTTCTTGAATATCTTGGAGAAGTGCGCAGAATGAAGCGCTATCAGCCCCATTCCGTCGAGTACCCGGGCATAGACTCTGTCGACGATCTCGTCCCGCACGTCGCCGTGTGCCATATGCCCCCACCAGATGAGCACATCTGAATCCGCCAGCACGTCATCGGTCAGGCCGTGCTCCGGCTCATCCAGCGTGGCGGTGCGGACCAGCATCCCTTCCGTACGAAGGTGCGACGCGATTGCATTGTGTATGCCATCGGGGTAGACGGCAGCTATCTCGGGGCCCCGTCTCTCGTGCCGGAACTCGTTCCACACGGTCACTCGCAAAGGGTTCGACATAAGTTGGTCCTCCTACCTGGTTTCACTCGCACGGCACTGGAGTGCCCCCCAGCGACGCCGATGCCTTGATCGCATCCCACAAGAGCGCCATACGAAGCCCGATCTCGGGCGGGCAGGGATTCGGGATGCGCCCGTCGCGCACCGCGAGAAACTGCTCCCACACACCAAGGGATGGGTCGACCTTGACAGTCCGCAGCCTCTTCCGC